>NZ_JBKJYW010000310.1:0-2909 GCF_046715635.1 Serratia sp. (in: enterobacteria) | reverse complement strand
GCCGAACGGGATGACAACCAACGGTAAGGAGCCGTGATGGCAGGGAACAGTATTGGGCAGTTTTTCCGCGTCACCACATTTGGTGAATCTCACGGTGTGGCGCTGGGATGTATCGTAGACGGTGTGCCGCCTGGCATTCCGCTGACAGAAGCCGATTTGCAGCACGATCTCGATCGTCGCCGCCCCGGCACTTCGCGCTATACCACCCAACGCCGCGAGCCGGATCAGGTGCGTATCCTCTCCGGGGTATTTGAAGGCGTCACCACCGGCACCAGCATTGGCCTGATGATCGAAAACACCGATCAACGCTCGCAAGACTACGGCGCGATCAAGGACGTGTTCCGTCCAGGCCATGCTGATTACACCTACGAACAGAAATATGGCGTACGTGATTATCGCGGCGGTGGCCGTTCTTCCGCGCGTGAAACCGCGATGCGCGTTGCTGCAGGTGCTATCGCTAAAAAATATCTGGCGCAGAAGTTTGGCGTACAGGTACGCGGCTATCTGGCGCAGATTGGCGACGTGAGCTGCGAGCTGAAAGATTGGGATCAGGTTGAGCAGAACCCGTTCTTCTGCCCGGATCCGGACAAGCTGGAAGCCTTGGATGAACTGATGCGTGCGCTGAAAAAAGAAGGCGACTCCATCGGTGCCAAAGTGACAGTAGTGGCGGAAAACGTCCCGGTAGGGCTGGGCGAGCCGGTGTTTGATCGTCTGGATGCCGATCTGGCGCATGCGCTGATGAGCATCAATGCGGTCAAGGGCGTGGAAATCGGCGACGGTTTTGCCGTGGTGACCAAGCGTGGCAGTGAAAACCGCGATGAAATTACCCCTGAAGGCTTCCAGAGCAACCACGCGGGCGGCATTCTTGGTGGTATCAGCAGCGGTCAGCCGGTGATTGCGCATCTGGCGCTGAAGCCGACCTCCAGCATCATGGTGCCGGGGCGTACGATCAACCGTCAGGGTGAAGCTGTGGAAATGGTCACTCGTGGCCGCCACGATCCGTGCGTCGGGATCCGTGCAGTCCCGATCGCCGAAGCGATGATGGCGATCGTGCTGATGGATCATCTGCTGCGCCAGCGTGCGCAAAACGGTGATGTGATTTCTGACGTGCCACGCTGGTAAGGGCCTGCGATGAAAAAATGGATGCTGGGCTTGGTTGCGTTGATGGCTTCTGGTTCCGCCTTGGCGTTAACACCGTGGCAAAAGATCGATCACCCGGTTAGCGGCACTGCGCAGGCCGTTGGCGGTTTTGCCAACGGTTGTATCATCGGGGCGCACCCATTGCCGCTTAATTCACCGGGCTATCAGGTCATGCGGACCGATCAACGGCGCTACTTCGGCCACCCTGACCTGCTGGCGTTTATTCAACGTCTGAGCAGCCAGGCCAACCAGAAAGCGCTGGGCACGGTATTGATCGGCGATATGGCGATGCCGGCCGGTGGGCGCTTCAGCAGCGGCCATGCCAGCCACCAATCCGGCCTGGACGTGGACATCTGGTTGCAGTTACCGCGTCAACGTTGGAGCGCGCAGCAACTGCTGAAACCACAGCCGATCGATCTGGTGTCTGGCGACGGTAAACAGGTGGTGGATCGCCAGTGGCAGCCGCAGATCGAATCCTTGATCAAGATGGCGGCACAGGACAGCGAAGTGACGCGGATCTTCGTTAACCCGGCGATCAAACAGCGTCTGTGCCAGGATGCCGGTGCCGATCGCGGTTGGTTGCATAAGGTCCGCCCTTGGTTTGGGCATCGTGCACATATGCACGTACGCTTGCGTTGCCCGGCGGGTAGCCTGGAGTGTCTGGATCAGGATGCGCCGCCGGTGGGCGATGGCTGTGGTGCCGAGTTGGCCAGCTGGTTCAAACCGCATCAGCCGAATGCCAACCCGGTCAAGAAGGAGCCGCCACCGCCGCCGCCAACCTGTCAGGCGCTGTTGGATAGCCACTTCGCCAACCGCTGATAGCCTGATAAAAACGCCTCGAATGGGGCGTTTATTTTTTGAGTTTTAAGGCGTAGTGTGTGCGGCAAACAAAAACGATTTATCCGCGAATGCCAACACTCTGAGTGAACCGTTCTTTGCCTTTTCAGGAAGAGGGGGAGCTAAGCAATTGGTATCAGGTATGGCTCCACTTTTGCAGGCAGACGACTTATGGATGGGCTGGTGTTAGGTCCCGAATTGCTCGGGATTCTGTTTTTGGTAGCAATGTTCGCTGGGTTTATCGATTCGATCGCCGGTGGCGGTGGGCTGTTGACCGTACCGGCTCTGCTGGCCGTTGGCATCCCCCCCACGCAGGCGTTGGCGACCAATAAATTACAGTCGGTGGGGGGATCGTTTTCCGCCAGCCTGTACTTTGTCCGCCGCCGGGCCGTCGATCTTAATACCCAGAAGCTGACCATCTTCCTGACGCTGGTGGGGTCGGTAATCGGGGCGATCCTGGTGCAGCATATGCGTGCCGATATACTGCGCCAGATGCTGCCGCTGTTGGTGATCGGCATCGGCGTCTATTTCTTGCTGACGCCAAGGTTGGGGGAAAACGATCGCCAGCGTCGGCTGGGGGCGTTACCCTTTGGCCTGGTAGCTGGAGGCTGCGTAGGGTTCTACGACGGTTTCTTCGGGCCAGGAGCCGGTTCGTTCTATGCCTTGGCCTATGTGACGCTGTGCGGTTTTAACCTGGCTAAGGCGACCGCCCACGCCAAGGTGCTGAACTTTACCTCCAATCTGGGCAGCCTGGTGCTGTTTATTATCGGCGGGCAAGTGATCTGGAGCATTGGTCTGGTGATGCTGGTAGGGCAGGTGTTCGGAGCCCGTCTTGGGGCGCACATGGTGCTGACCAAGGGCCAGAAGCTGATCCGGCCGATGATCGTGATAGTGTCTTTGATCATGAGCTGCAAATTGCTGTACGACAATCA
>NZ_JBKJYW010000309.1:0-6262 GCF_046715635.1 Serratia sp. (in: enterobacteria) | reverse complement strand
GCGCAGGAGCAGCGTCATCCAGCGCTTCAGAATCCCATTCAGCAGGAGTTACCAACTCGTTACGCCAACCTAGTACTTTGAGGCTTTCCAGCGTGTAGGTCAGCCTAAAAAGGTCACTTTGTTGCCGCATTTCACCGCCGCATGAGCGCCAGACATACTCAAGATGAGATTTAAGCTTGGCCCCGATACCTTGCTTACGGCCTTTGTCCAACAGCAGTTGGATATCAATCGCGACTGTTTTGGGAAAACGCTTCTGCTTTTGGGCGGTAGCCAGCCAGCGAACAATAAAAAGATGCTCTGCCATTGGGGAAGTCACAGCACCGTCCTGAACAGCGGTCTGTAACGCAACAAGAGCACAGAAAGCGAGGTGGGCTAGGTCGCGGGTAGTTTGATCGGGATGTGTAACCATTGATATCGCTAAGCTGATTAAAATTGATGCTGATGGTATCTAGGCTTGGTGGCAGTGGCAAGCTGAGGCTGGAGAGGGTAAAATGGATAGAATGATTAAGGTTAATGCTCATAACAGAAAAACACCGTAAATTCAGATAGTTAATTAAATGTAGGTTAAAATTAAGGTTTTTACATTAATGCTTAAAAAAACTATTAGAATCAAAGGTAAAAATGTAATGCGCCATTACGGTATTAAAGGGTAACCCGCCAAGTGAGCGTGTTTTTATTGTGTGAAGCAGGCGCCGATCCCGGCGCCTTGTCTATTCTGGCCGATCGCTGGCAGTTAACTAGTGACGAAGATGCGTCGATGGCGTTGGTGCTGACGCCAGAACGGTTGGAGCTGCGAAAGCGCGACGAGCCAAAGCTTGGCGCTATCTACGTTGATTTTATCTCTGGCCCAATGGCGCACCGGAGACGTTTCGGCGGTGGCCGTGGCGAAGCGGTGGCCAAAGCGGTAGGGATTAAAGGCAGCTATGTGCCCAGCGTGGTGGACGCCACTGCCGGGTTAGGGCGTGATGCGTTTGTGTTGGCGTCGCTGGGTTGCCAGGTTCGCATGTTGGAGCGTGATCCGGTCGTCGCTGCGTTGCTGGAAGACGGCTTGCAACGTGGTTATCAGGACGCGGAGATCGGCCCTTGGCTGCGCGAGCGCATGACGTTACTTCACGCCTCCAGCCTGACGGCGCTGAGCGATCTCGATCCACGCCCGGAAGTGGTGTATCTCGATCCGATGTATCCGCATAAGCAGAAGAGTGCGCTGGTGAAAAAAGAGATGCGGGTATTTCAGTCGCTGGTGGGCAGTGATGATGATGCCGATGGTTTGCTGGAGCCTGCCCGCAGGCTGGCCACCAAACGGGTTGTGGTGAAGCGCCCTGACTATGCACCACCGCTGGCCGACGTTCCCGCCCATGCTGCCACGACGACCAAGAATCACCGTTTCGATATTTATATGCCTTTGTAAGATAAGCATTTGGCCCCTCACCCTAACCCTCTCCCAAAAGGAGAGGGGACCGAATGTGCCACAACTTGCCTTGTTCGTTTGACCTTTGTTGCTGTAATTGCCCAACTTAATTTCATCACTGTTGCAGCTCCCTCTCCCTGTGGGAGGGTTGGGATGAGGGGTCTTCATTGAACTTCCTCACATTTCCCATGTTCATTCTGCAATGTCACTGGTAACGCTGAGATGTGCGTCGCATAATCCTGTTTAATTACAATCAACTATAATGAAACTTCATGATGAAAAAGACGCTGCTTTCCCTACTGCTTTGCTTGAGTACCTCTGCCATGGCCGCTGAACCGGTAAATATCACCATTCTGGGCACCTCCGATCTGCATGGCACCTTCGTGCCTTGGGATTACTCCACCGACACCGAGAACCTGGCGGGCAGCCTCAGCCAGATTGCCACTCAGGTACATAAAGTCCGTGCCCAGCAGCCAAACGTGATCCTGGTAGACGCCGGGGACACCATTCAGGGCAATTTTGTTGAAACCTTTAAGAATGACAAAACCAGCCCGATGATCCTCGGCTTTAACGCGTTGGACTACGACGTATGGGTGATGGGCAACCACGAGTTCGATTTTGGCCTGAAAGCGCTGGCAACCCCACTCAGCCAGTTCAAAGGCACCGCGCTGGCGGGCAATATCTTCTGGGACAGCGGCAAGCCTTACCTGCCCGCCTATAAGATCGTTGAGCGGCAGGGGGTGAAGATTGGCATTATCGGCATGGATACGCCGATGACCGCCGAATTTGCCAAGGGCACCGATCGCATCGACGGCCTGACGTTTACCGATCCAGTGCAGGCGGTGAAAAAGGTGATCCAGCAGATCCACGGCCAGGTGGACGCCATCGTGCTGGTGGCTCATATGGGGATCGACAATGAGAACCAGCGGCCGGGCACCGGCGTGGGCGATATCGCGCGGGCCAACCCAGAGCTGGCGGCGATCGTTGCCGGGCATATGCACGTTAAGGTGGATAAAGAGGTGATCAACGGCGTGATCGTCACCGAGCCGGACAAATATGGCCGTGCGCTGTCGCGTATCGATCTGCAATTTGAGCAGCAAAATGGCAAATACGTGCTGATCAATAAAGACAGCTACACCTACCCGATCAAAGGCGTCACCTCCGACAAAAAGCTCGAAGAGATCTACCAGCCGTTCCATACCATCCTGCGTGCCAACGCCAACCGGCCGATTGCCCAACTGACTGGCCAGGATCTGGTGCCGCCAGATGCGGTGAAAGGCATCCCACAGGTGCATATTCAGGATACCGGCATCAGCGCGCTGTATCAGGAGGCTGCCCGTCACTATGCGCCTAAGGCGCAGGTGATTGCGTTGCAGATTGATAACGACAGGCCGAAGCTGAACGTGGGCACCATCACCGCCAAGGACATCGCCTTCAACTATCAATATGCCGGTGGTGAAATCACCGTCTACCAACTGACCGGTAAGGAGCTGAAAAAGTATATGGAATGGTCAGCGGACTACTTCAACCAGCAGCATGAGGGCGATGTCACCTACAGCTTCAACCCACAGCGCCGTGCGTCCAAATACTCTACCAATGACTTCTTTGACGGCGTGACCTATACCATCGATCTGCGTAAACCCGTTGGGCAGCGCATCACCGAGTTGAAATTGAACGACGGCACCCCGGTGACCGACAGCACGCCGATCCAGTTGGGGATGAACAGTTACCGCATGGGTCACCTGACGCAGAAAGGTGGCGTACTGGAAGGGATGCAGTTCCCGGTGCTGTCAGATACCAAGGCGGAATTTGGTGAGGAAGCGGGGACTATCCGTAATCTCACCATTCGCTATCTGACCGAGGTGAAGAAGGGCGAGTATCAGGGCAAGGCGATGCACCGCTGGAAGCTGGTGGGGCTGGAAGGGTATGAACGTGAGCGCAAGATTGTGGACAAGTTGCTCAATGACGGCAAAATTAGCGTGCCCACTACCGATGATGGGCGCTATACCAACGTGGCCTCCATCAACGTCAAAGAACTGCTGTTTAGCGATCCGCAAAAGATGAAGCAACAGGTTGCGGCACTGCAACAGCAGGCGCAAGCGGCGACCGATCCGGTCATCAAACAGCGGCTGAACGATCGGCTGGTGATTGTTGAAGCCATTAATTGAAGCTAAGCTACGGTTAACATGATAAAAAAATGCCGGCATATTCGCCGGCATTTCTCATTCAAGGGTAAGGTTAGAGTACGCCCTGAGCCAGCATCGCATCGGCAATCTTCACGAACCCGGCAATGTTGGCGCCGTGTACGTAATGTGTCTGCTTGCCTTCGCCGCCGTAGTCGACGCAGGACTGATGAATATCCGCCATGATGTGACGTAAGCGGATATCGACTTTCTCGGCGCGCCAGTTAAGGCGTGCGGCGTTTTGCGCCATTTCCAGCCCGGAAGTAGCAACACCACCGGCGTTGGCGGCTTTGCCCGGCGCGAACAGCACGCCTGCTTCCAGGAAGGCATCGGTAGCCTGGATAGTGGTTGGCATATTAGCGCCTTCAGCCACGGCTTTGACCCCGTTGCGGATCAGAACCTGTGCGGCGTCCAGATCCAGTTCGTTCTGGGTGGCACAAGGCAGGGCGATATCCACCGGCACGTTCCACGGGCTCTCACCGGCCAGATAGGTCAGGCCACGCTCGCGGGCGTAATCGGCAACCCGGCCGTAGCGCTGGTTTTTGATTTCGGCCAGATGCGCCAGTTTTTCAGTTGTGAAGCCTGCTTCATCCACCACGGTGCCGCCGGAATCGGAAACGGTGATCACTCGCGCATCCAGCTCCAACGCTTTCTCAATGGTGTATTGCGCCACGTTACCGGAGCCGGAAACCGCAACACGCATCCCTTCAAAGCCCAGACCATGGCGCTGCAGCATTGAATCGGTGAAGTACACCAGGCCGTAACCGGTAGCTTCCGGGCGGATCAGACTGCCGCCAAACGATAGGCCTTTGCCGGTGAATACGCAGCTGGTGTTGTTGGACAGTTTTTTCATCATGCCGGCCATAAAGCCCACTTCGCGGCCACCTACGCCGATATCCCCGGCTGGCACGTCGGTATCCGGGCCCAGGTGACGATAAAGCTCGGTCATCAGCGATTGGCAGAAGCGCATGATTTCGCCCTGGCTTTTGCCTTTGGGATCAAAGTCTGAGCCGCCCTTGCCGCCGCCCATTGGCAGCGTGGTCAGAGCATTCTTGAAGGTCTGTTCGAAACCGAGGAACTTCAGAATGGAGGTATTAACCGAAGGGTGGAAACGCATCCCCCCTTTGTACGGCCCAATGGCGGAGTTGAACTGGATACGGTAGGCGCGGTTTACCTGAACTTTGCCCTGATCGTCGATCCAACTGACGCGAAACTGAATGATACGCTCAGGCTCTACCAGGCGCTCTAACAGTGCGTGGTCACGATAATGAGGGTTACGTTCGATGAATGGCCACAGAGAGGTAAATACTTCACGCACTGCCTGCAGATATTCCGGTTGATGCGAGTTATGACGTTGTAAGGATTTTAGAAAGGATTCTAGCGATACAGCCTGTTCCATGGATAGCTCCTGTTTAGCATATTGGTTCCCCTGTTTTTATGATGTGTCTCACAGTTGGGGAGGATGTTGTGTCTACCTCGACTATATCACTGTGGGGTGGCTGATTAACAAGCAATAAATAACAGGAAACCATGAAAAACGCCCGCGCAGGGCGGGCGTTGGCCAAACAGGTTAGCGAATACTTACTTTTCTTCGTCGCGCAGCGGCACAATCAGCATATCGATGTGTACCGTATTGATTAACTGGCGCGCAGAGGACATCAATTTGCTCCAGAAATCCTGGTGGTGTCCGCACAGTACCAGGTCCATATCGTATTTTTTAATCGCATCAACCAGCACCTGCGCCAGATCGCCGCTGCCGCTCAGGGTTTCGGTGATGGGATAGCCCGCATTTTGCGACAGCTCGGTTAATGCATGGTGGGTTTCTTCGGAAATACGCTTTTGCATATCGCCAAGATTGACGTCGATCAGGCCGGTGTACAGATCGGAATAGTTTACATCAACGTGGATCAGAGAGACTTTGGCATTGTACGGCCGCGCCATTGAAACCGCTTTCTCGACCAGGATTTTGCTTTCCGGTGATAGGTCAACCGCAATCAGTATGTGTTTGTAAGCCATGAGAATACTCCTTCCATATAATGCCGATTAAAGGGGGCAGGCATTCAGTGTTCCAGCTTGGCGCTTTCGCCTTACCTGCATAGTACCATCCAGATAACACAATGATATGTTGGGGCGATCACACTGCATCGCATCAATCACCCTTGTTTATACGTTTACCCCACCGTTTTACACCGCCAGGGCAAAAAATCCTATGGCTTATGCGGCTATCCACCATTTGACCGATTGAATTATAAGCATTGTTGCTCAAAGTATAGCTTATGACGGTTATCCGAGCGGAGAGCGGGTAGATGAAGAATTTAGTCCTGACTGTAAATTTTATACGGTGCTGGGATCTGTTTGCGTTTGATTATTCTACACTAGTGAATGTGGGCCTCACTTATTTCCTCTGATCGTTGCAAGGCCTGTTCATCAAGCGGTCAGAGGTTGTGGGTATCTTCGGGCCCGTAAGGTGCTAGGGGGATGGGAGCCAAGGCTCCGGCAGCATAAGGTATGAAGTAGGGCCGTTGGCCCGGCGGGTGTCCGGGATAACAACGCCTTGAGGGGGCTATCATGATTAGTACCGTCGCGCTGTTTTGGGCATTGTGTGTGGTCTGTGTGATTAACATGGCCCGGTATTTTTCTTCTCTGCGTGCGCTGCTATTTGTTTTACGCG
>NZ_JBKJYW010000308.1:0-3238 GCF_046715635.1 Serratia sp. (in: enterobacteria) | reverse complement strand
CTGAATGCCAACTACATCGCAACCCGCTTGAAAGATGCTTATCCGGTGCTGTATACCGGCCGCGATCACCGCGTGGCGCACGAATGTATTCTGGATATCCGCCCGCTGAAAGAAGAGACAGGCATTAGCGAGATGGATATCGCCAAACGCCTGATCGACTACGGTTTCCATGCGCCGACCATGTCATTCCCGGTGGCAGGCACGCTGATGGTTGAACCGACCGAGTCGGAAAACAAAGTGGAGCTGGATCGCTTTATCGATGCCATGCTGGCGATCCGCAGCGAGATTGACCGAGTGCAGCAAGGCGAATGGCCACTGGAAGACAACCCATTGGTTAACGCACCGCACGTGCAGGCGGAACTGGTTAACGACTGGCAGCATGCTTACAGCCGCGAGCTGGCGGTATTCCCGATAGCGGGCGTGCGTGAGAATAAATACTGGCCGAGCGTGAAGCGCCTGGATGATGTCTACGGCGATCGTAATCTGTTCTGCTCTTGCGTACCGATGAGCGACTACGAATAACACCCTCTGCCAAAATGATGATCGAGGGACACGGCATGATGCCGTGTCCCTTTTTTATTGCGGCACCGCAGCGATTGCGGTTCACTGAGTAACGGGTCACCCGAACGAACAAGGAAACGGTATGAAAGCGGCAGTCGTTAGTACGTTAGGTCAGGCACCACAGTTAGGCATTTTTGCTGCTCCACAGTCATTAGACGGCGAAGTGGCTATCGAAGTGATGGTTGCCGGTATCAAACAGTTGGATCGCGCCATTGTGGCTGGTAAACACTACTCCAGCCCGAAGGATCTGCCGTTTGTCCCTGGTACTGATGGTGTAGGCAGAACACCAGATGGGCAGCGGGTGTACTTTGCTTCTTTTCGCCAGCCACACGGCGCATTGGCCGAGCGTACCGTTGCTTCATGGACGGTTCCAGTGCCCGATGTGCTGGATGATGCGACCGCCGCAGCGTTGATCAATCCGGCGCTAGCGGCGTGGTTGCCGCTGCTCTGGCGTGCCAATATTCAGCCAGGGGAAACTGTCTTGATCATTGGCGCTACCGGCACCTCAGGCAAGCTGGCGGTTGCGGCGGCGCGTCAGGCTGGTGCCGGGCGAATTGTCGCGGCTGGACGGCGGCAGAGCGTTCTGGATGCGTTAGCAGTGGATGCCACGGTGGATCTGAGCCTTGAGGGTATTGAACTACAGCAAGCCTTTACCGCCGCTGCCGGGCCGCAAGGCTATGACGTGGTGGTGGATTATATCTGGGGGCCAGCTACGGAGGCACTGCTGGCGACCTTCAATAATCACGATCTTTCCTCTCATGCTGGTGGGCTGGGCATCCGCTTGGTGAATGTAGGCTCCATGGCTGGGCCCACGATTAGTTTGCCTGCGGCGGTGCTACGCAGTACGCAGTTGCAGATCCTGGGCAGTGGAACGGGCAACTTCCCGCCGATCCCCCAGTTGAAAAATATCGTGGCCGATATTCTGGCGTTGGCGGCCGAAGGGAAAATCAGCGTCGAGACTCAGGAACATGCCTTTACCGATATTGCCGAGGCGTGGGATATCAACAAGCAAAGCGATACCCGCTCTGTTATCCGCATCCGCGACTAAGCGCAGTTAAGGAACAGAAATGACAAAAGTAGTGTTAGTGACCGGTGCCAGCCGTGGGATAGGCCGTGCGACGGCATTATTATTGGCCCAACAGGGCTATGCGGTGGGCGTCAATTATCTGCGCGATAGTGCTGCTGCTGAGCTAGTGGTGGCGCAGATCCGCCAACAGGGTGGCAAGGCGCTGGCTCTGCAAGCAGATATCGCCGAGGAAGCAGAGGTGGTGACGATGTTTGCCGAATTGGAAACCACGTTGGGGCCGATCGATGCACTGGTCAATAACGCAGGCATTCTGTTCCAACAGGCGAGTATTGAGCAACTCACCTCCGAGCGGATCAATAAGGTGCTGACGACCAACGTTACCGGGTATTTTCTCTGCTGCCGCGAAGCGGTAAAACGTATGGCGCTACGCCATGGTGGGCAGGGCGGAGCGATCGTCAACGTGTCTTCCGCTGCGTCGCGCCTGGGGGCTCCGTGGGAATATATAGACTATGCGGCGTCAAAAGGGGCGGTGGATACGTTAACAACCGGTTTGGCGTTGGAAGTGGCGGCACAGGGGATACGTGTCAACGGCGTAAGACCAGGGTGTATTTATACCGAGATGCATGCCAGCGGAGGAGAACCGGGGCGGGTAGATCGGGTGAAGTCAGCGTTGCCAATGCAGCGGGGTGGTCAGCCAGAGGAAGTGGCGCAAGCTGTTGCCTGGCTGCTTTCCGATGCGGCGTCCTACGTCACCGGCAGTTTTATCGAAGCCGCTGGCGGACGTTAAGTACGACAATTGCGGTGTCCCCTCACCCCAACCCTCTCCCACAGGGAGAGGGAGCCAGTTCAGTGTGGTGCTCAGGAGCCGTGATCACTCTGCTTCCCGGTGCAAAAGGAAACTGATTCAGGAGGTTGGTTGGGTAGGTTTCTGTAATTGATAGCAACTCGATCGGTCCCCTCTCCCTGTGGGCTGAGGAATCCCCACTAATTTTTTCTTAGTGGTTACAGAGAATTAGAGAGAGTGTTTTACGAGCAATCTGTTCCATTTTGTTCGTAAATTGGCAGTGAGAGGATCTCGAACGACTTCTCCTTGCCTGCTTAAGGCTATTTATTAGCCCATTACTGGGTGAAAAACGGCCTATTTCTCGTCTCAATTTTTCTGGGGATTCCTCAGCCCTGTGGGAGAGGGTTAGGGTGAGGGGCTTACTCAAACAGATTGTGATGCAGCGTTTGTACCACGCGCTCCGCATCATCGCCCGGCACCAGGAAGCACAGGTTATAGCTGCTGGCTCCGTAACAGATCATGCGGATATTGAACGGATCCAGTACGCCGAATACCTCTTTACCGACGCCGCAAGCCTGTGAAAGTTTGTTGCCGATCAAAGCGACCAGCGCCAGATTTTCTTCTACTTCCACCCGACACAGCGAGGAAAGTTCGGTGAGCAGAGAGGTCGTTAACAGACTGCCGCCAGTGGTCGTAGAGCCGGTGGTATCCATGGTCAATGCCACGCTGACTTCGGAGGTGGTGATCAGATCTACCGAAATATTATGGCGGGCCAGAATGTTGAACACTTCGGCCAGGAAGCCGCGTGCGTGCAACATGTTCAGGCTGTGCAGCGTCAGCAGGGTTTGCTTGCGGCGCAAGGCCAG
>NZ_JBKJYW010000307.1:0-7544 GCF_046715635.1 Serratia sp. (in: enterobacteria) | reverse complement strand
GAATCGGGCTGTGGCGTCAGGTACTACTCGGTTAAAGTCTACCCACCTTTGGGGGGGTAATTAAAGTACCTTTAAACATACAAGGGGACCGATCGAGTGTGTTTGAAATTGTAGTGACTCACCTTGGAAGAGGGGTGTTCTCGCTTGCTGAGATTACTTTTTACTTCCAAAAGAGCAGGGCCTATCAGCTCGCTATCCTTGCGAGGAAGGGTTGGGGTGAGGGGGCGTAAATGCCTGCTTCCTGCGCCATCGTCTGCAAATGACCAAAAACATTACCAACGCGTAAGCCGTTATGCTCATACTCGTTGGTGATCCACGGCGTCAAATTACCCACCTGTTGCGCCGTCGCCAGCGAGAGCTTCAAATCGACATACATATCGCTGAAATAAATGGCGGCGAATACCGGAACCTGATTGTCTAACAGGCGAGCGCTGTTATACAGCGGTGACCACACCCGGCGTTCGGCCAGCAATTTAACCGGTTCATTGAAGGGGCGCAGGGCGGCGATATCGGTGAACATCCAGGGGTAGATCATCTCCCCGGTCAGGTAGAGCGGGCGCCGATCCCCGGCAAAAGCCTCGAAGCTGTTTCGCTGCCGCTCGGCGGCCCAGTTGGTGGCCTTATCTTGCGCGTAAATACTTTCATGCAGCGCGGCAAACAGTGGATTCTCCGCATAGCTGGTCAATGCCATCACCTGTGACAGAAAGGTATCACTGAAATCGCCGTCCGGATTAAAGGCTTCGTCAAACAGCCACAGCAGCCGCTCGTAACCTTCACTCATGCCAAGATCGATCCCCAGACTTTGCAGGCGGCGTACGGTCAGCCGGTCGCCATCGGGCAGTAACACTTCCTCCTGCTCCAGCTTGTCGGCAATCTGGCCGATCAGCGGCTCCAGATGTGGGTAGCGTTGATAGAAAATACGATTTTTGGCCACCACCTGCGGATAGGTATGAGCGTAGACTTCATCGGCATCGGGCTGCAGGCTGGTCAGGCCGCCGGTCATAAAGCAGCAGTGTAAGCCCTCCGGTGCCTGAGAAAGATAGGTCAGCGTGATAAAACCACCGTAGCTTTGCCCTAGCGTGCTCCACGGGTGATTGCCAAAGCAGTTTTTACGCAGATATTCGGCATCGGTGACGATCGAATCGGCGCGGAAGCAGGCCAGGTAATCTGCCGCCTGATGGGCGGTTAGCCCGGCCAGACTCCTACCTTCAATGCGGGTGCTGCGCCCGGTACCACGCTGATCGAGCAGGATCACCCGGTAACTTTTCAGGGCTTCGGCTATCCAACTGCTGCGTGCCGTAGGGCGTGGGCTTTTTCCCCCAGGGCCACCCTGTAAAAACAGCAGGCAAGGGAGCTGTTCATCACGGCGTGACGGGTCAACCAACTCACGGGCAAAGATCTCAATGGTGCGGGTATCCTTGCTATCGAACCAATTCAGCGGGACCTGGACCAGGTGTTCACGTACCCAGATCGCTGGCAACAAATATTCACGTTTAACGCTCATATTATCTTTTCCTATTTGTTTGTTCTCTTCTTCCGGCTGGTAGTTTTATACTGCATCGCCATCTGACTGAACTTTTCTAAGAATTGTCCCGACCCATGATAAAAAAGACTCATTGTGTTGAAAGGTAAGATGAATCTTATATTTCAGCGTAGCGAATAACTAGCATATCAGGGACTTGGCGATTAAAAAATGACCTTTATCGGCAGGAAATGGTCGTGAAAGGCAATTATTAGTAGCGTATGTTTATTATTCAATGCGTTAGTGATCTTCATCGAGAGTTGGAAAGTTATGAAAGTTTTGTACCAGGACGAACATCTGATCGCCGTTAACAAACCCTCAGGTTGGCTGGTGCATCGTAGTTGGCTGGATCGTCATGAGACGAAGTTTGTGATGCAAACCGTGCGCGACCAGATTGGCCAGCACGTATTTACCGTGCACCGTCTGGATCGCCCAACTTCCGGCGTATTGCTGATGGCACTGTCTAGCGAGGTGGCTCGCACATTGTCGCAACAGTTTGAACTGCATCAGGTGCAGAAGACTTATCACGCGGTAGTGCGGGGCTATGTTTTAGAGGGCGGTACCGTTGACTATGCGCTGACGGAAGAGCTGGATAAGCTGGCGGACAAGCATGCCAACCCAGACAAAGGGCCTAAAACGGCCGTGAGTCATTATCAGCCGTTGGCCACGGTAGAGATGCCAGTGGCGATTGGCCGCTATGACACCTCGCGCTATAGCTTGGTTGAGCTGAAGCCGGAGACCGGACGTAAGCATCAGTTACGCCGTCATATGGTGCATCTGCGCCATCCGATTATCGGTGATACCGCTCATGGCGATCTGCGGCAAAACCGTGGAATGGCCGAACATTTTGGTTGTTCACGCCTGATGCTGCACGCCAGCCATCTTCAGCTTACTCATCCGGTTAGCGGCCACCCGCTGCATATTTCCGCGCCCTGGGAGGCGGATTGGCAAGGTGTCATGTCACAGTTTGGCTGGCGTGACGTGCTGCCAGAACTTGAGTTTGTGCCAACTAACGGTCAGGATAGCTGATCATTTTTTAAAGGTAATAAGGGAGCAGCCACGATGGCTCAGGTCGGCATTTTCGTAGGAACGGTCTACGGTAATTCTTTGTTGGTGGCGGAAGAAGCGGAAAATATCCTGCAACAACAGGGCCATGAGGTCAAACTGTTTGAGGAGGGGACGCTGGCAGAGTGGCAGTTTTATCGCCAGCATTATGCACTGGTTGTCACTTCCACCACCGGGCAAGGTGATCTGCCAGACAGCATTGCACCGCTGTTCCAGGCGATCCGCGACCAGGTGGGCTATCAGCCAGAGCTGCATTATGGCTTGATTGCTCTGGGCGATAGCAGCTATGACAATTTCTGCGGTGCCGGGCGTACTGTTGATGCTTTGCTGCAGGAGCAGGGAGCGACGCGCGTAGGTGAAGTGCTGGAGATCGATGCGATCGAGCAACCTGAACCGGAAGTGGTTTCCTGCCCGTGGGTAGAGCAGTGGGGCGCCTTGTTGAAATAGCCTCTCGGTGCCTGGTGGCGAGCGGCCAGGCACGACTTTATTCCTGCTATCTCCTGTGGTGAAGATAAAGCAAAAAAAACCTAATCCCTTAAGCACTCAAGGCCGCAGCCAGCAAGCGTTAAAGAATTAGGTTTTGCCTGCCGGAGCAGTAACTACCCTATCGATTACCGATTTACCCTATCACACGGAAAACTGGCAAAATGTGAACCCGTTGGCACACAGGCGATCAAATTATCGCCGATGGATGCTGTTATTTACCGCGCGTCAGCTTTTCCAGATCGGATTCGATCTCGGCAATCTTGTTGGTGACCACGCTTTGCAGATGCTGCAGGTCATCGAGGATCTTGCGTTTCAGATCCACTTCCACCTGATCGCGCTGGCAGAGTTGATCCAGTTCATCAATCACGTAGCGCAGGTTGGGGTTGATCTCATGGATCTCTTTGTAACCCTGGCCGGCATTGTCTGCCACCACGGTTTTGCGCTGGCGCGGATACTTGAACTTCACGCTCTTGGCAAAGAACTCGCCCTTATCTTTGCGGAAGTAAATCTTGAGGATGTCGTTATTGGCCTCCTGACGCAGGCTATAGCGATCGATATCTTCCGGTTGATTGATACCCAAGCTTTTCAGGTTGTCATACATAATAGCGCCACCTTTTAATCAACTAAGCCCGTCGTCTTTCAAGCTGCAGCTTGAAATTCATAGGGCTATATATTCCCCTGAACGTGCAATATGCAGTGTTGTAAGCTGCAAATCGAAATACATCAGGAATATTCCACTGCCAGAGAGTATGGCGAAAACGCCCGTCACAGACTGTGACGGCCCGCGTATTGAAGGCAAAAAAATGGCGGGTGATGCACCCGCCGTTCAAGCTTAGTCGATAGTGCGCAATAACTCATTAATCCCGACTTTTCCGCGGGTCTTGGCGTCCACTTTCTTGACGATCACTGCGCAATACAGGCTGTAGGAACCATCTTTGGAAGGCAGGTTGCCGGACACGACCACGGAGCCTGCAGGCACACGACCATAGTGCACTTCACCGGTTTCACGATCGTAGATACGGGTGCTCTGGCCCAGATAAACGCCCATCGAGATCACTGAACCTTCCTCGACGATCACGCCTTCAACCACTTCTGAACGCGCGCCGATAAAGCAGTTGTCTTCGATGATGGTTGGGTTGGCCTGCAACGGTTCCAGCACACCACCGATGCCGACGCCGCCGGACAGGTGAACGTTTTTACCGATCTGCGCACAAGAGCCTACGGTGGCCCAGGTATCTACCATGGTGCCTTCGTCGACGTAGGCACCGATGTTGACGTAAGAAGGCATCAGCACGGTGTTACGAGCGATAAATGCCCCCTGACGCACGGTTGCCGGTGGCACCACGCGAAAGCCTTCCTTCTGGAAACGAGCTTCATCGTAGTCAGCGAATTTCATCGGCACTTTGTCGTAATAGCGGGTTTCTGCACCGTCCATTACCTTGTTGTCGTTGATACGGAAAGACAGCAGGACGGCTTTTTTCAGCCACTGATGGGTAACCCATTGTCCCTCGATCTTCTCGGCAACGCGCAGGGCGCCGCTGTCCAGCAGGGCGATCACCTGGTTTACCGCTTCACGCGTTACGGTGTCTACGTTGGCCGGGGTAATATCCGCACGGCGTTCGAAGGCGCTTTCAATAACGTTCTGTAATTGCTGCATGCTGTTCTCTGTCCTGATTTTATTTACGAAAGGTTACTTTTATCACATTTTATCGGTTGGATTGAGTGCCTCTGTCAACCGTTGTTCTAATTTTCTACGTGTTTGCTGATCCAGCGCCCGGCGATCGGCATCGGCCAAAATAAACAAATCCTCGACCCGTTCGCCGATGGTGGAGATACGTGCACCGTGCAGCGACAGGCCCAGATCGGCGAAAACTTCACCCACGCGTGCCAGCAGGCCAGGCTGATCGAGGGCGATCAGCTCCAGATAGCTGCGGCGATCGGTGTGGGTTGGCAGGAAGCTGACCTCGGTCGGCACGCTGAAATGGCGTAGCTTGGACGACGGACGCCGAGCACGCGGCGGTTGATAATCTCGCTGGGTAATGGCTTGCTCCAGCGCATGGCGGATCGCGGCATGACGATCCTGGGCTAGCGGGCTGCCATCCGGCTCCAGCACGATAAAGGTGTCCATGGCCATACCGTCGCGGTTGGTGAAGATCTGGGCGTCATGCACGCTGAGATTGCGCCGATCCATTTCTCCGGCAACGGCGGCAAACAGGTAAGGGCGATCCGGGCTCCAGATAAAGATCTCGGTGCCCCCGCGCGTGGCCTGGTGGCTGACCAGTACCAGCGGTTTGGTCGAATCATGGGCCAGCAGATGGCGGGCGTGCCAGGCGAGTTGATTCGGCGAGTGGCGCAGGAAATAGTCGGCGCGGCAGCGGCTCCAGATATGGTGCAGCGCCTCTTCATCGATATTATCCATGCGCAACAGTGCCAGTGCCTGTAAACGATGGTGGCGCACCCGCTCGCGCAGATCCGGGCTGTTCTGCATGCCACGGCGCAGTTGCTTCTCGGTGGCGAAGTACAGCTCGCGCAACAGGCTCTGTTTCCAACTGTTCCACAAGGTCTCATTGGTGGCACAGATATCGGCGACAGTCAGGCAAACCAGGTAGCGCAGCCGGGTTTCGCTTTGTACTTCGCTGCTGAACTGCTGGATCACGGTCGGGTCCTGAATATCACGCCGTTGCGCGGTCACCGACATCAGCAGGTGGCAGCGTACCAGCCAGGCAACCAGCTGTGCTTCGCGTGAGTTCAAGCCATGCAATGCAGCAAACTCCAGGGCGTCTTGCGCTCCTAAAATGGAGTGATCGCCGCCGCGTCCTTTGGCGATATCGTGGAACAGTGCTGCCAGCAACAGCAATTCTGGGTGAGGCAGGCGAGGATAAAGCTCCACGCATAGTGGATGGCGTGGGCGGGTCTCCTCATCGGCGAAGCTTTCCAGCTTTTGCAGCACGCGAACGGTGTGCTCATCGACGGTATAGGCATGGAACAGGTCGAACTGCATCTGGCCGACGATGCTGCCCCATTGCGGCATATAGGCCCACAGCACGCTGTGGCGATGCATTGGCACTAGCGCCCGTGAAACCGCGCCAGGGTGTCGTAGAATGGCCATAAACAGCTCTCTGGCCTCGGGAATGTTGCACAGTGGCTGTTTCAGATGGCGGCGCGCATGGCGCAACTGGCGCACGGTGGTGGAGTAGATACCTTTGATTTCGCGGTTGCGTACCATCAGATAGAACATGCGCATGATGGCTTCGGGCTGGCGAATAAACAGCGTTTCGTCGCGCAAATCGATCAGGTCGCCACGCAGTTGAAAATCATCGTTCAACGGGCGCGGCTTCTCCGTCGCGTCCAATGCCAGGATTGCTTCATCAAACAGCTGTAGCAGCATGTGGTTCAGCTCACTGACGCGGCGCGTCATGCGATAGAAATCCTTCATCATGTGCTCTACCGGTTCATTGCCTTCCCCCTCGTAGCGTAACAGCTGGGCTACGCTGAGCTGACGATCGAACAGCAGGCGGTTGTCATAACGCGGTAGCGCCAGGTGCAGGGCAAAACGAATCCGCCACAGGAAGCTTTGGCATTCGTTCAATTCGTTGCGTTCGGCCTGGGTCAGGAAGCCAAAACCGACCATCTCATCGAGCGAGGTGGCGCCGAAATGGCGGCGGGCCACCCACAGCAGCGTATGGATATCACGCAGGCCGCCGGGGCTGCTCTTGATATCCGGCTCCAGATTATAGCTGGTACCGTGATAGCGCTGGTGGCGTTGCTGTTGCTCGATCAGTTTGGCGTCAAAGAATTTGGGCGAAGGCCAGAAACCGTCGCTGAAAATGTGCTTCTGCATTTGCAGGAACAGGGCGACGTCGCCGCAGATCATGCGAGATTCGATCAGGTTGGTGGCAACGGTCAGGTCCGCCAAGCCTTCCAGCAAGCATTCTTCCAGCGTACGCACGCTGTGGCCGACTTCCAGCTTGAGATCCCACAGCAGGGTAATGAATTCACCGACGCGAGCGGCCTGTTCATCGTTCAGGCGAGTCTGGCTGAGCACCAGTACGTCGATATCAGACAGCGGGTGCAGTTCACCACGGCCATAGCCGCCGACGGCCAGCAGCGCCGTTTCGGGGATAGTATCAAAGCCGTAAAACAACCACAGCCGCCGCAATAGCCGATCGATAAATTTGCTGCGCGCCGCCACCAGGCTTTCGGCACTGGCACCGGCGTTGAAGGCCGCTGCCAGCCACAGCTGAAACTGCTCAAGACGCTGTTTGAGGGCCGGGCAATTGATCTCTTCATCGCCATAGGTGCTGGGAGCATCCGGCTGCTTGGGCAGGGCCGGTGGTGGAATGACCGGGGTCTCTAGCTCACGATAATTTTCAGACATGTTTCGCCGCCCATAAAAAAAGCCGGCATAGGCCGGCTTGTCACAAGAACCCTGCGGTTCTTACATCTCGTGCGTAATGATGTTGGGGATGGT
>NZ_JBKJYW010000306.1:0-6984 GCF_046715635.1 Serratia sp. (in: enterobacteria) | reverse complement strand
TTTTGGCCAAAGGCACCTGGGCCATTGATGACAACCAGTCCCTGAGCGGTAATCTGCGCTATTACAACAACCGGGCACAAGAACCTAAGAACCCGCAAACGCCTGATGTTTCGAGCAGCAATGTGTTAACTGACCGTTCTACGATTCAGCGCGACGCACAACTCGGTTATAAGCTCAAACCTACAGGCCAAGATTGGCTGGATGCCGATGCCAAGATTTATTACTCCGAAGTAGAGATCAATGCACACGCCGACGGCAGTACGGACGAAGCGCGTAAACAAACCACCAAGGGTGGCAAGCTGGAAAACCGTACCCGCCTGTTCGCCGACAGTTTCGCTTCGCACCTGTTCACCTATGGTAGCGAAGCCTACCGGCAGGAACAGACGCCGGGGGGCGCCACAGAGAGTTTCCCGCAGGCCAAGATCAACTTCGCTTCCGGCTGGCTGCAAGATGAGATCACGCTGCGCGACCTGCCTGTCTCTTTCCTGGCCGGGACGCGTTATGACAACTACAAAGGCTCTAGCGACGGTTATGACGACGTCAACGCCAACAAATGGTCATCCCGTGGTGCGATGAGCGTTACCCCTACCGATTGGTTGATGATGTTCGCCTCCTATGCACAGGCGTTCCGCGCACCGACCATGGGCGAGATGTACAACGACTCCAAGCACTTCTCGATCCCAATGGGCCCGACCACGATCACCAACTATTGGGTGCCTAACCCGAATCTGAAGCCGGAGACCAACGCCACGCAGGAATACGGCTTCGGCTTGCGCTTTGACGATCTGTTAATGGCCGACGACAGCCTGCAATTCAAGGCCAGCTACTTCGATACCAAAGCCAGAGATTATATTACTACCGGTGTCACCATGGAGTTAGGCCGTGGCCCACGCGGTATGTACTGCATCAGTTGTACCACCTTCTCAACCAATATCGATCGCGCCAAGATTTGGGGATGGGATGCCTCACTGAACTATAAAACCCAGTGGTTCGGTGTGGATCTGGCCTATAACCGCACGCGGGGTAAAGATGAAGCGACGGGTGACTGGCTCACCAGTATCAACCCGGATACGGTCACCAGCGTGTTGGATATTCCTATTGCCGAGACCGGTTTATCCACCGGTTGGGTTGGAACCTTTGCCCAAAGCGCGCACCACGTGGCTACCGGCTACACCAAACAAGCCGGCTATGGCGTGAACGATTTCTACCTAAGCTATCAAGGCCGCGAAAACCTGCAGGGCGTCACTACTACCGTGGTCCTGGGGAACGCCTTCGATAAAGAATATTACTCACCACAGGGTATTCCGCAGGATGGTCGTAACGCCAAACTGCTGGTCAGCTATCAGTGGTAACCCTTTGAACCACAGCGGGCAGACCGTTTTGCCCGCTCCTCACCCACCAATACAGGAAACAAATTAATGAGCGAGACCCTATACCAACGTTATGAGCAGGCGAAAATTGATCACCCAGGTAAATATGCCCGCGATCTGGCCGAGCTGTTGGGTATCAGCGAAGGCGAACTGACCCACGCCCGCGTCGGCCACGATGCTCGCCGCCTGCAAGCCGATGCCCGTACGCTGCTGACCGAACTGGAACAGGTTGGCGTCACCAAGTCCATTACTCGTAACAGCTATGCGGTACACGAGCAGGTTGGGCGTTATCAGAATCAGCACCTCAATGGCCATGCAGGGCTGATCCTCAACCCACGCGAGCTGGATCTGCGCCTGTTCCTCAACCAATGGGCCAGCGTTTTTGCCCTGAGTGAAACTAACAAGCGCGGCGTGCGCCACAGCATTCAGTTCTTTGATCATCAGGGCGACGCCCTGCACAAGGTCTACACCACCGACGAAACCGATCTCGCCGCCTGGTTCGCCCTGGTCGAGCGCCATCAGAGTGCGGAAAACCCGGTATTGGAGCTGCAACCCGCCGAGATTAAAGAGAGCAGCAGCGCATCAGATGCCGCCAAAATCGATGCTGACTGGCGAGCTATGACCGATGTCCACCAGTTCTTCCAACTGCTGAGCCGCAATAACCTGACCCGCCAACAGGCCTTCCGCGCCGTAGGTAACGATCTGGCCTACCGCGTGGACAACAGCGCGCTGACGGAGATCCTGGAAGCCGCCAAGTCTGCGCAGAACGAAATCATGATCTTCGTCGGCAACCGTGGCTGCGTGCAGATCTTTACCGGTCAGATCGAACGCCTGATGCCGCAAGACGGTTGGGTCAACATCTTTAACCGCCACTTTACCCTGCACCTGATTGAAGGGGCGATCGCCGAAAGCTGGATCACCCGTAAACCAACCAAAGATGGCATGGTCACCAGCCTGGAGCTGTTTGCTGCCGATGGCACCCAGATTGCCCAACTTTACGGGCAGCGTACCGAAGGCCAACCGGAGCAGAACCAGTGGCGTGAACAGGTTGCTGCTCTTGAACCGAAGGAAGTCGCCGCATGATAACTTCATTGCCCCGTTGCCTCGCGCTGTGCATCGCGCTGGCGTTTCCATTAGCCGCCGTGGCGGCCGAGAGGATTGTCTCGATAGGCGGTGACGTGACCGAAATTGTCTTCGCGCTGGGCGCGGGCGATGAAGTTGTGGCACGAGACAGTACCAGTCTGCACCCTGCTGTGGTGCAGAAATTGCCCGACGTGGGCTATATGCGCCAGCTGAATGCCGAGGGTATCCTGGCGCTGAAACCCACCCTGATCCTGACCACCGAGTTGGCCGAGCCAGCATTAGTGCTCAAGCAGTTGGCAGACAGTGGCGTGAAGGTGGTACGTATCCCTGGGGATACCACCGTACAGGCCGTGCCAGAAAAGATCGGCGTGATAGCCGAGGCCGTCAACCGCAGTAGCCAAGGCAAGCAGTTGGCCGAACGCTATCAGCAACAGTTGGCGGCGGTAGCCAATACGCCGCTGCCGGTGAAAGTGCTGTTCGTGATGAGTCACGGCGGCATCACCCCCATGGCCGCAGGCCAGCAAACCGCGGCAGATGCCATCATCAGAGCCGCTGGGTTGAAAAATGCCATGCAGGGTTTCAGCCGTTACCGTCCACTCTCGCAAGAGGGCGTGATTGCCAGCGCACCAGACTTGCTGCTGGTGACTACCGATGGCGTTCGCTCTATCGGTGGCCAGGAAAACCTGTGGCAGTTGCCCGGCATCGCTCTGACACCGGCAGGGAAAAACCGCCGCGTGCTGATCGTGGATGATATGGCGCTGCTCGGTTTTGGTCTGGAAACGCCGCAGGCGCTCAGTCTGTTGCGTAAAGCGGCGGAGCAAAAGTAATGCGTTGCCGAACTTCACCCCGTCTGGCGATCGGCAGCCTGCTGATCCTGCTGACGATCCTGGCGCTTGGGGCCGCCAACCTGGGGGCGTTGACACTGTCATTTCGCACCCTGTGGCAAGCTCCTTTCAGCGATGCTTCCTGGCATATCTGGCTGAATATTCGCCTGCCCCGTGTGCTGTTGGCCGTGGTGATCGGTTGCGCGTTGGCCGTTTCCGGGGCAGTGATGCAGGGATTGTTCCGTAACCCCTTGGCCGATCCCAGCCTGTTGGGGATCAGCAGCGGCGGCGCACTGTTCGTCGCCCTGGTGATCGTCATGCCGCTGGCCCTGCCCCCGCTCATCGCTCTGTACAGCCATATGTTGGCGGCGTTTCTTGGCAGCCTGCTGGTTTCAATACTGATCTACGGCATCAGCCGCAGCGGGCACGGCAGCCTGTCGCGGCTGTTGCTGGCCGGTATCGCCATCAATGCGCTGTGCATGGCGGCGATTGGCGTGCTGTCTTACCTCAGTAGCGACCAGCAATTGCGGCAGTTTTCTCTGTGGATGATGGGCAGCCTCAGCCAGTCACAGTGGCCTACCCTGGTGGTGTCCGCCTCGCTGATCCTGCCGACGGCATTGTTGACGCTGTTACAGGCCCGTCGTTTGAATCTGCTACAGCTGGGCGATGAAGAGGCTCATTACCTTGGGGTTAATGTGCAACGTGCCAAGCTGCAGTTGTTATTACTGAGCGCCCTGCTAATTGGGGCCGCCGTAGCCATGAGCGGCGTGATCGGCTTTATTGGTCTGGTGGTACCCCACCTGGTGCGCATGCGGCTTGGGGGCGATCACCGCTGGTTGTTGCCAGCCTCTGCCCTCGGTGGTGCCTGCCTGCTGCTGGTGAGCGATACGCTGGCACGCACGCTGGTCGCACCGGCGGAGATGCCGGTAGGCCTGATGACCAGCCTGATCGGTGGTCCCTATTTTCTATGGCTGGTGATGCGCCAGCGGGAGCGCGCGGGTGGATGATCCCTCAATGCTGATAGCACGGCAATTGCGTTACAACCTGGGGGATCGCCGGTTGATCACCGATGTTTCCCTGAGCATCGCCAGCGGTGAGATGGTGGCGATTATCGGCCCCAACGGCGCAGGAAAGTCTACCCTGCTTCGCTTACTTACCGGTTATCTGGCCGCAGACTGTGGCGAGTGCCGCCTGCAAGGTAAACCACTTGAGCAATGGCAACCCCAGCAGTTGGCCAAAGTGCGGGCGGTAATGCGTCAACACAGCGAACTGGCCTTTCCGTTTACCGTTGAAGAAGTGGTCGCTATGGGGCGTTCTCCCCATAGCGGGCGTGATGCCAAACGGGCGATCCAACAGGTGATGGAACAGACCGATTGCGCCAGCCTAGCCCCACGCGATTATCGCCAGCTATCCGGCGGGGAACAGCAGCGGGTGCAACTGGCCAGAGTATTGGTGCAGCTGTGGCAGCCGCAACCCGCACCATCCTGGTTATTCCTTGATGAACCTACCTCGGCGCTCGATCTGTATCATCAGCAGCATACCTTACGGCTGCTGCGTTCCCTGACGCGCCAGCAGCCATTGGCGGTCTGTTGCGTATTACACGATCTTAATCTGGCCGCGCTGTATGCCGATCGTATTCTGTTGTTGCATCAGGGTCGCCTGGTCGCTTCTGGCACCCCGCAGCAGGTATTGCAAGCAGATATCCTGACGCGTTGGTATCAGGCAGACCTCGGTGTCGCCGCCCACCCGGAAACCGCACTGCCGCAGGTGTTTTTACGTCAGTAACGGAAAGCCATGGAAGGCTTGCTGCCGTTAGCTCGAACAGGAAATTTCCAGATGCTTGCCCCAATCGGGTGGCAAAGCCGCCAGATCGTCATACTGAGCATCATCAGCAAAAGGTTGCAGCAACGCCTGGTGCAAACGTGCCAGCTTGCTGACATCATCCTGCTCTGCCGCTTCAATGGCCTGCTGTGCCAGATAATTACGTAAAATCAGTTTAGGATTTGCCAGCTTCATCGCTTGCTGGCGCTGGGCATCGCTCACCTGTTCAAGCTGTAAGCGCTGGCGATACTTTTGATACCAGCCGTCAAACGCGTCGCGATCGATAAATTCGTCGCGCATTGGCGTTTGCGCCTGCTGCTGCTCAACGTCGCTCAAAAGTCGGAAGGTGCGAGTGTAGTCACGCCCCTCTTGCGCCATCAGGCTCAATAGGCCGGTCAGCAGATCGTTATCCTGTGTTGACGGGGTGAAGAAGCCCAGTTTGGCACGCATTTGCTCGCCATAAGCCTGCATCAGCGCCGGTTCATAGGCGGCCAACGCCTGTTGTAACTGCTCGGCACTCAGCAAACCGGACAGCGTTTGTGCCAACCGATGCAGGTTCCATAGCCCCACGGCAGGCTGGTTATCGAACGCGTAGCGGCCCTGATGGTCGGAGTGATTGCAGATATAATCGGGCCGGTAGTCGTCAAGGAAGCCATAAGGCCCATAATCCATCGTCAGGCCGAGGATCGACATATTGTCGGTATTCATCACGCCGTGGGCAAACCCCACGCACTGCCAGTGGGCAATCATACGTGCGGTGCGTACCACCACGTCGGTAAACCACAGCAGATAACGATCCTGTTCCTCACCCCATTGCGGCCAATGGCGTGCAATGACGAAGTCTGCCAGTTGCCTGACCTGCTCCGACTGCTTACGGTAATAGAAATGTTCGAAATGGCCAAAACGGACATGGCTTTCCGCCACCCGCAGCAGCATTGCCCCACGCTCCGGCTGTTCACGAAACACCGGATGTTCACTGGTGACAATTGTCAGGGCCCGCGTTGTCGGGATCCCCAAATGGTATAGCGCCTCGGAGGCCAGGAATTCACGGATCACCGAGCGTAGCACCGCCCGCCCATCGCCCATGCGGGAATACGGCGTTAACCCGGCGCCTTTCAGATGCCAGTCCATACTGCGACCGTCCGCGAGCCGCTGTTCGCCCAGCAGGATCCCCCGGCCATCTCCCAACTGCCCCGCCCAGGAGCCAAACTGATGGCCACTGTAAACCTGCGCCAAAGGCTGCATGCCGGGCAACAGGGTTTCACCTGCCCAAATTGGCGTTTTCTCTGGGGTAAACCAGCTCGCGTCCAGCCCCAGTTCCTCGGCCAGCGGCTGGCTGTAATACAGCAAGCGGGCCGCCTTAAGCGGTGTCGGTTGCAGTGCAGTATAAAAACCAGGCAGCTGTTGGTAATAAGCGTTTTCAAATTGCGGCATAGGCCCTCCGTAACGCTTAGTGTAGAGCCTGGAGATGCGGATTAACACGGAGGATTTACAAGGGATTCGCCCCCGACCGATAACCGCCAGGGGCGTGATAGACCCAAAAGCTGCGGTGAACCCTGTTTTAGCGTCGGCGGCGTGCGTCTTTTAATGACCTACTACGCGCATGGCTAAAGTGCTTTATCAAGGATAAAGCCACAATAATGATCAGTACTGGGATCACGGTAAAAATCGTCCAGTCCACTATTCACCCCGGTGTGTAATCAAGTATCAGCTATTATTATCGAACTCTTCAGCAATCCTGCGTAGAGAACGCAGATTTTCCACACTGATGGCAGGCCATAAAAACCCCTGTAGCCCTAAAACACCGGTGTTGGTCAGCTTATTGAAATACTCATGTTTCTCAATGCCGCAAACAATAACCCCCTTACAAAGTTGATTGATATTCT
>NZ_JBKJYW010000305.1:0-15920 GCF_046715635.1 Serratia sp. (in: enterobacteria) | reverse complement strand
GGATTTCTGGAGGTTGCCATGCGGCTGCAGCAGCGCATCGTCAGCATCATGCGCTATGCCATTCAGAATCAGATGATCAAATATAACCCGGCGCTCGACTTGAGCGGAGCCATTGCCGTAAGGCCGTGTCGAGCGTGCCTACATCTTCGAAATGGATGTGGCGTAGTGCGATTGCTGTTTTCATACATATCCCATTAGCAAAACGGCAGCGTTACCCGGCAAGACCCAAACTCACCGTCAAGTTTCCAGATAGTGGAAAAGTGCAGCACGCCAAGGCATAGCCAGCATTTTTATCTTCATCACTGAGACAAAAATCCGATTCAAAGCGACACTCCCCCTCGGAAACCCTGACGCGGCAGTTACCGCAGACAACCTGGGCTACACGGGTGCTGGGAGAGCAGGAGCAACGTACCTGCGAGAGCTGTACCAAAACACAAACCACACCAGGAGTCGGCCTGACGCCCCTGATCCAGGAGGAGTTTGATACCAAGTTGTTGGCATTGCAGTCACTACTCAACGGCAGCAAGCCGATGACGGCAGCCAATCTGGATGCCGCCAGCAGTAACTCACTACCGGTAACCCGTGGGGTGATTGAGGCGCTGCGCGATGAACCAGATCAGGATGTGCTGGGTAAACGCCTGGCCTCTGAAGTTGCCCTGTCCAGTGTTTTAGAAAAAGCCCTGCTGTTGCAGCGCACGCTGATGACCGGCAAGAAGGAACCGAATGTCGCCGCCAACCAGTTGGCGACCCAGGCGGTGGATCAGGAGAACAGCACGCTGGAGCAGGAGATCCATAACCTCAAAACCGAACTTGAGCTGCGACGCGAATTGGCCGGTAACTCCCCAATGATGATCATCCAACGCAGCATGGCACGCAGTGCTGGCTCACGCGGGATTTATGAAGGCGACACCGAACGCAACCGCCTCGACACCCTTCAGAAGCCGAAGAAAGGAACGCCATGATGCTGAGGTTATTTCGTTGTCGCTGGTTGTTCAACCGTCAGGTCGGCCGAACGCTATTCTGGTCCAGTTTGATTATCCTGGTGGCTGTCCTGATCAATCTGATTGGCATCCAGGTGGTCGGTGATATCGATCAATGGCAGCACTGGCTCAAACAACATACCGGTTGAGTGTGGCGAACTGGATGCGGGATAATGATGTACGTTGCCAGATATGTTCCAGTAACTTCTGCCGACGCGGAGTCGCGAGCAGAACGCCAGGCAATTCAGGGCGAGTCAGTCCTTTCGGCAGTTCAGCCGGGGGAGTTTCAATGGGGGTAAGCGGTAATTTTCTGCGCTGGAACAGTGAAAACATGGTGCTCCCGGAAGTCGTGCTCGGGAGGAAACCATTCCCAACCCGTTGAGCGTTGGGAGATAAAGTAAATGCAGATAATGCCTTGCACCATCAACAATAGGGATGAGGTTCAAACCACTTTGTTAGAGGATTCTGGTACTGAGGTTTACGGGGGGTTGATCACTGATTTACTGTGGCTGCGAATTTTGGAGAGATCCTGCTGCAGGCAGGCTTTTGGTGTTCAATAATGACGGCACAGGCAGGGCCGGAGGTGGTGGAGATGACCAGATGGGGAATGCGATTGATTCATTGTGGGAATGTGTGAGCAATTCGACAAAGTGATTGAGTCAACGAGATCACTCCAGATGGTCTATCCTAATTATGTCTTTGATTTTATCAAAAACAACTCCCAGATCGCTGGGTGCATTTTATGACCCCCTGATTCCCAATATTGCCATGTTCGGCGAGTGCTATGAACAAGAGCTGCGGATTTGGCCTGTGTCAGATTCCGTGATTGTCGTACAGAAATAATCTCAGCGGGTGAAGGAGTTTGAGGATGATGTTTGAATTGAGGTGATGTCATAGCAGTAACCAAGTGATAATGAAGCCCAGCACAGGGGCCATAATTGATCAATATTCGTCGTGCCTAGTTCATTATTATATATGTGTTGTCAACGGCTTAGTGATGCATAAACGCTGTAGCAGTAAATTCCAAGCAGCAAAGCTTATGCGCTGACGACTCTTTGCATCGTCCGCAGCAGTATATTTCCGAAAACTTGTAGGAGAAGTGCCTATTAGAGAAGCGGCTTTTGCTCCAGATATTCCCGTAAAACTTCCCTCACCTACGATATGCCTGATTTCCCATGATGTGGGTGCCCTCCACAAATTTGGATTTTCCTCCAGAATTTCTTTCGGTAAAAATTTGGCAACCCAGGCTCTTGCTGGGGCTTGGTATTTTTGAACGACATAGAGATAGTCTTTCAGACTGACAGGCATTGATCTCAATCTGTCTGCAGTTCTCAGACAGAGCGGGGAACAATCATCAACCGGCCCCTGGGTCATGCCTGGAAGAACAGGGTGCGTACTGAAAAATGATCCAAGGCGTTCTCCCGCTGAATTAGTCGCCTCGTTGTAGTCATCATTAACTACTTCTGAATTACGCTTCATGATTTCGACAATCTGACTAAATTCCAGTGGCCCATGCAGACCGTAAGGTCTCTGAATCTTGCTGATCACCAAGCCATTTTGAGTATTCAGGAGGGGAAAATTTTACCAGGTTGATCTGTCCTGGGAACGCTGCAAGCAGTGCTGAGCACACAGATTGATGTGGTCGCCAAAAAATCGGTTCACGATCCGGGAGGGTTCCAAAATCATCCATAGTCTGATACCAGACCAGAAAAATCTCTGTATTTTGAGGATCAGGGGATTCCTCAAGTTGCTGGACGGCCCCTAAAATGGCGTTGTCACGCCATTTCATCAAGAATGACATTGTTTCGGTAACATCGTCAGGAATTGGCTTGGCGCCAGCTTCCCATCTCCGCCATGTCTGTTCGGAAACACCAGCAACAATAGTCGCTGCCTCAGCAAGTGAGAAAAAAAGGAGGCGGCGGGCCGCCTCAAATTCGGTGTTGTTCATAAAACCTCTTTCCAGCCTTTGTCGCTATTTTTGTATTCATCAGCGAGTTTGTTTATATATTCAATGGCATCTGACTCATGATCAAAAATTGATGTGGCACGCTCATCATTTCCTATGCCACTGCCGAAAGCACGAAATGCTGTATCCCCGTTCCGAAGCCTAAAGACGCGAAGCGTCCTTTTATCTTTGTCGTTATCAGTCCATGAAAACGACCGCTCCAGGATTATTGAGTCGTTGAAATCAGACACCTCACAACTATGAACAAATGCTTTCTGTTCGGTGTCTCTAATAAAAACTACGGATGTTGCCGCTGATTTTCTTGCCCAAGCGAAACTTTTGAAATGTTTTGTTTTCATGATTAGCTCCTTTGAGTTTCGGCTTGGCCTCTTGCCTGCCGTATGATTGAATTTTGGTTCGAGTTAGCATCTGCATTAGTTTTATTGCGTTGAAATAATATCAGTATTAAATTACTGAAGTGACAAGTGTCAGAAGAGCCTTTTAGCCTTTTCGGGTAGGGCCTTTCCCCTTAACTCCATTCCCTTGCCCTTCCAGACCTTTTGGCCCTTTGTCGGCACTTTATGCCCAATGAGCCGACTGTTATTGAGCAAAAAATCAAGGGCGACCTAAGAGGCCCTTGATTGAGAAAATTATCCAATTTTACTGTGGATTAGCTTCAATGAACTACCTCCCCGTTGTTTCGCGACTGAAGCAAGCCGGTCAGGCGTCCTTCAGGGTTTTTCTGCGGGATCATTTCAACCTCTCCAAAGGTTTTGCCGGATGAGTCGGCAAGCGGTTTCTGCTCGGCAACTCCAAACCATGATCCGGTGTGTGTTTCAAGCATAAACACGACGCACTCAATGCTGTCGGGTGTGTTTTCAAGTGAACCATACTGTTCAATGATCTCCTGATATTGCCGGGTATGGCCAGGCTTAAGCATCCAGGCCTCCGTCATGGTGAAAACAAAATCCGCGTTCATTCGTGCAGCCAATTGGCGGATAAATGCCATCGCTTCTTCTTTGCTGTTTGCATCCTCCAGTGGAAAAATGAAAGTTTTCATTTCACCGCTATGACCAATAAATGCCACAGGTTGTATGTGACCGACCCGTGTAAGTTCCTGCCGTGCAGAAATGATGCAAGCTTCGACCAACGCTGCCAGATGAGCGGGCATGGGTAGTTTAGGTTGATTATCCATATGATTTCCTTTCAGATAGGTTACCTTGAAATTGAAACTGACCCAAAAAGCCGGGAGTGTTGTGAAGTAATGATTAAAGAGGGCGGATTACTGCATTGGATGATTTCTCTGTCCCAAAAGGGGTGTCATCGTTAAGGTCGACTTGAGTCAGAATGGGAGGCCGAGGGGATATGGACCTCCTTTCTTTATCAGATGACCCTTCATCTATCTGCATAAGGATCACAGGGTAAGGCACCTGCTTTTTGACGTTCCCCTGTGTCAAAGGGATTGGTTTGACCGGAATATCAGATTTGGTCTTTGTTGATACAGTGTCCTGAAGGGCTGGTTCGGTCGCCTGCAGAAAACCTTTGGCTGCTACGCGTAACAACAGAATGGAAAATTGCCATAGCTTACCGATGACGAATCCCAGGGAGTAAAGAATGAGTCCAAGGAAAGTCATTGTGGGACTTTCTTTGTCTGCGGCAGTATTGGCTGATGAAGACATGGTATTTCTCCAATGTTAAGAAACGGAGAGACACCGAACCCTGACAGGGGAAGGTATTTCCCCGCATGGGTTGATATAAAGGACTGAGTGATAAAACATGCATCCATCACTTGAAGTGATCGCCTGTTCTTCCGGATGCTGACAGGTTTTGGGCTGGTGTCATCAACGATGACAATCCATAGGGAAATAAAATCACATATGGATTTCTGCAACAATCAGCAATCCGTTTGTGGGCCAAACCTATAGATGGTTTTTGCGGCCTTTAGTCAAGAGTTGCTTGAAAAGTGTGCAATCAATGCTTAAAATGAAATCATTGATTAATGGAGGTGCCTATGGCTAGCATGACAATTCGCAATCTTGACGAGCAGCTCAAAGCCAAACTGCGTATCCAGGCAGCGCAGCATGGTCGTTCCATGGAAGATGAAGCGCGAAATATTCTGCGTATTGCCTTATCAACAGTATCGGCACAGACGCCAGGTCTGGTGGATGCAATCCGCAATCGTATTGCAGTGACAGGTGGGATTGACCTTGAACTGCCGCCGCGGGAAGCGATCCGTGAACCTCTGGACATTGACCGATGATTATTCTGGATACCAATGTACTGTCGGAAATGCTGCGGCCAGCGCCCGACACCCATGTTGTGACCTGGCTGGCAAGCCAGCCGCGTGCTGCTGTGTTTACAACTTCAGTGACACGCGGAGAGATCCTTTATGGTATTCGCCTGTTGCCAGAGGGAAAGCGTCGGGAGACATTATGGGAGGCGGTATCAGGCATCTTTAATCAGGACATGGCAGGGCAGGTGTTAAGCTTTGACAGTGATGCTGCCGATGCGTATGCCGAGATTGCGGCAGACCGGAAAAACCAAGGCAAGCCCATCAGCCAGTTTGATGCCATGATTGCGGCAGTGGCTCGCTCAAGGGGGGCAAGTCTGGCGACCCGTAACATCAAGGATTTTGTGGATTGTGGCGTCGATCTCATCGACCCATGGAAGGTTTAACCCGGTGAAGAAAAGGTGGAGATTATGAAAACCCATCCTCCTGTCGGTAAAGCACAACGAGCTGGTGCAGCATGTGGCCGCGCCTGGCAGGGTTGGCTGCGTCAGGAAAAACGCCTGATCGTCTGGGGTGTGACCCAGGGAATGCCTGCGGCTCTTAGTCAAACATTGCTGTGGGTAGTGAAACTGCTCCTCGTCGGTGCGCTGTTCTATCTGGCTTTCTGGGTAGTGCTGCTTGTGTTGTTTGCCACCGTCGCCGCATTGGCTGCAAAAAATCAGGACAGGGAACCTGAAGAGAATGAATCAGAATGGCGAAATGGTATGCTTGGATTTGGTTTGTACCATCCCGATGGTTCTCGAATTGATCCCCATGATCCTGATGAAGAGCCTTGATTGTCGGAATTAGTGAGACATTCACTTTCCCATCTTCATCAATACGCTACTTCCTTTGGCTCCTGCTGATTGTCCATCTTTGCTCCCATTAACTAAATTCTGTGCAATACCTCCCGCTCGAATACCTGCCCAAGTTAAAGCACTAATCCAGAATGTGGGAAGAATGATAAACATAGATGCCATTACAAAGTTCAGCAACATATCGCCAAAGGCGTTATTCAATCCCATCAGCGGGTCGTAATTGCTATGCGGCGAACCGCTACCGTACAGGGCATCAAGGATGGTACTGTCGATCCAGCGTGCCAGTTGAAACCAGAAATCCACAAAGAACAGTGCAAACTGAACACAACTGATCGTCACCACACCTTTCAGGTCGTAGGTATCGTTGTGCGGCAGGATATGCCGAAAAACCGCTTTGAACTCAAAACCGGGATTCAAGCTGAACTGGCAAAAAACTGGACTATCTGGGGTGCCGTTGCAATGCAGAGCGGACAGAATCATTTTTCCGATATCAATGGCACATTCGGTGCCCGATACCTCTGGTGAATTTGAACGAATCTGTCTTGCAGAATGTATGGAATCACCCGAATATCAATTTTAGTATATCCTGCCATTATAGTGAATACCGCCAAACTTGATCGGAATCAATTTGCCATATACTTCAGATAATGCCTAAATTTTATTTATTTATCTATTTAATATTTATTCTTCAGACCAAATGGTCGAACAAAATCAAAATTGCAGCATACTATTATTATTTTTAAATTGATGTAGATTTAATACCACTTTTGGGTGATATTTAACCAGGCAATCAAACTTATGACAGGTATAGGTCAAGGAAATCATTAAGCTACGAAAGCATGAGCTAGATTCAATCAAACGAAATCGTCTGGTCGTGTCTATTGCGCTTGCATTTTATACTGAAGAATAGTGTTATCAAAAAATTAAAATAAAGTTGATTATTATGCTATTTACTACCCACTCATGGGAACCAGGAAGAATGTTTTTTCAACAGGCATGAATAGTGCTGGAGGTTACTGATCTTGCCATGAAACATCATGCCAAAACATGAGTTATCCATAGAGCGAGGTGCGAATATGCAGCACAAAGATCATCACTATAACCCTTTATCGAAAATCTATTACCGTCCCATTGAAGCCGCCATTCGCTGGAGCGGCCTGGTTCAGCATGAAAATCAAATCTTAAATGTCACGCAGACAAAAAACCGGCCTGCCCCCCATGAGCTCCATCAATGGCCTGCTCTGCGGATGAATACAGAAAGAATATTCGATGCCATGCTCAATAATGAGCTGCCTTATGGAAAAGATGGGATCACCATTAAGGATGAAACCCTGCTGAGCCATCCTGAAGTCACTGTCAGGCATGTTGATCTGAAGATCTGGATGAATCGGTACTACCCTGATCAGCGCCCATCATTTTTGTTCAGTGATCCAGAACAGGTGACACATTCGACCATCACCGTGAATACAGCAATGGCATTGCTGGTCGAACGTGAGGCTTTAAAATCTCAATTGGCGCAATGCCAGATATCCCATGAACAATTACAGGAACAATATGCATCCTTGCTCAAGCGCTATCAACCAGAAGGTGCTGACACAAATATGCCTTGCAGCGACCGTGCCGAAAACACCTATCTCAACATCATCGGCTGCATGTTAAAGCTCCTGCTGGGTCACTCCCCCTCGGGTCAGCCTTACTCATTATTCAGAACCCAGGAAGCCGTTATCAGTGCCTTGGCAGCCCATCACGGTCATCTGATGGGTCTGAGTGAAAGAACGCTGCAAGGTAAATTTGCTGAGGTCAATCGTCGACTCTTAACCTGATAGACACCACCGGACACCACTCTCGTTAGGGTCCAATTTCATTGAGAGGAATAATGCTTCAGAGACCAGAATGCACGATACTGAATTCAGATTGGGAAAAGCCGGGGCCAACCTACTTAGTCCAGAATACCAGTATTTACAGTTCGTACTTCAGACACCTCAACGGCCCTGGTACCTCTTAACCGATTCACCCCTCATCAATGTAACCCACCAACAACTCGTTAAGCATGTGTATCATTTCCTGGACCATAGTTGATGCAGATAAAGCCTATACAGCACCTGACTGAGCGCAATAACGGATAGAGCAAGGACATGAATAATAAAGTCAGACCCGCTGGGCTGGTGAATAAACATCACCCGCATCTTGATTATTTCTTGCTGCTAATAGTGTTTTTTCGTCAATGATGCAAGCTGACTATGCTGAGGGGAGCCAAACCATGAACAGTGTTTTAAAAAACCGAAGTCATTGATACTGTCTGCAAACCCCAGAACAGGTATCTGACTATATTCATTCTTTAATATTTTCAGCAGACACTCAACAGCATGGCCTTTGTCAATACAAAGGGGTAGCCAATGTATATTGTTCTCATTTTTGTGGACACGATATCTTTTCGTGTCGAATTCCCTGTGCATTTCAGCTACCAGAATCTCTGCTGTGTCTAGAGGACAATAGTCTCCGAGTTTCAATGAAAGATAGATTGGCACATCACCATATTCAGTATAAAGCTTTACAGTAATATCCTGGCCTTTAGGCAGACGCCGTATAAGAAAGTGATACATGGCATTCAGTTGTGTACCGTACTCGTTCAATTTCATCACGACATCATTCTGCCAGACCGAGTCCGCTTCACCTGTTGGCGTAATAATTACGCCTCCATGAGCCGCCACCTTCCACGAATTAAAGCTCAGATTAACAAGGTTTAACTCTCTTGTACTTCGTGCAGTGACAGGGATAAAATGGGTTGATGATGACAGCCAGTCAACAAAATGTGACTGCTCTTGTGTCATAAAGCTGCGCGGCGCACCCTCTGGAGATACCGCGGCAATACAAAAAGGATCTGCTAACTGATGCTTTGTCATTTTGGCCTGCGTCTGAAAAAGCGTGTCATCCAGATCAACAAAACAGATAGGTTTATTCATAATAGAGACATTCAACAGTACCAGATATAGACCGAAGCTTGCTAATCAAACTGACTGATAGAGAGCCTACTGGTGTTTCAGCGCCAATGATAATGCGATCATAACGCCTATGGCCGATATTATAGATAAAATGGGGGATCCCTTGTCCGTAGTTATCCTCAAACGTAAATACTGAACTGACTGCAAACCCTTGAGCGAGTGGGCTACGTGTGGTCGCACAAAATTGTACATCCGCCCCTTCCTTCTCCAGGCGTTCAGCCAGCAAGAACGGAGGCCAGACGAACTCTTCAGTGCCGATAACCAGTATCCGCTCACCGGATTTGGCATGAATATGCTCACCGATTTCGCAATGACACTCCATCATGCCTAATCGCCCCCAGTCCTGCCGTTTCGACAAAGAAAGTTTGCCGGGAGTGGACACATTGACATTGGGCATTGATACGGAGGGAGCACCCAATTTAGGTTTCCAATTCCAGCGGCCAGAAAGTAAGGAAAACGATGAAAAATCAGCATCGATTCGATTTTCCAACCCATCATCACTCCAGTCTGCAAGGTTTACGGTAATCACCTGCCTGAATTTTGTTTCTCGTGCATTTTCCAGCGCATTAAATAAATTTAAAAAAGTGTTACCCGTTGTTGTTTCATCATCAATATAGATCAGCGTCTGGGCGTTATCCACCTTCTCCTGCATCTGCGGACATTGTGGATAGAATAGCAGATGATCTGTCGCATGGCTGTGCAACTCTTTAAAGTTACAAAGTAATTTTTCTTCAGTCGGATGGCGTGTTGTCAGCAGTAATACACTATCAGGATATTTATTACGGGCCTCCTGATATATCCCGCAAGCCAAAGCGACGGCAGTTTCTGCCATACCAACAAACAGTATGGGGCCCTCAATATTCGAGGGAAGTTTAGAAACTAGATTCCGAAAGGCCTTACGTGTTTTATTGGGCGCTACGGGAATATGATGCCCAAGAACCTTACTGATAAAAAGGAAAGCTCGTTTGGGATTCTCTCTCTGGGCCACATCAAATATATCCTCAATTTTATTAGAGGATGGATTGACTGAAACAGTTAACGTTCCTGCCTGCAGAATTTTTTCATATACAGTTATCACATTTATTCCAATCCAGATAATTTATCAGTTTAGATAAAACTACGCTATTACTTGATATGAACAAAATGCTCCGCCATCACGAACAAACATAAGCAACATATGCTTTATCAATAGTTGGGGGGCTTGAAGGGGCTCAGTCAAGATTGAGAGCACTGAGCAATCGTTGAAAATGACATTTCACTATCGCGACCAGGCAGATCATAGCACCAACAGCTCGGGTTGACCTAACCCGAATGCATATTAAGTTATTGTTTATTGTTATATTTCACATACCTACAGGCTTCGCACCATGCAATCAGTACGCTGTAGAGCCTTTCTGCTCTGCTCAATGCCCCGGCAAAGTCTTGTAACGCAGAAGTGCATTGAGCATTTCTATCCACTTATCCAAGCTGGGCGTCTAGTTCAAAGACATTTTTGACCACGGCCTTGAGGTACTAAGGGCGATGTTCTTGATTAATGATGGAATTCAGTAGACAAATGAGACACGTAATCAGTGCCTCATGGGGCGATGAACAGGAGGGGGTAGCTTAGCCTGGGTTATCTCGTGGAACAGATATATCAACACAGGTACAAGAGATTGAAACAGGGCGTTTATAGCCTTGTTTCAATCAGATAATCCGACAGTCCTGCATCATCTGGCAAATCTATTCTGTGCGCACTCAGAATGTATATTGCATTCCAAGGCGATAGCGCGTTTGTCTCTCAGAACTGTTTGCCGCTACGGCAACATTGCCCAGTTCCACATAAGGTGTCCAGTTGGCATCATATTTCCAGGCAATCCTGCCGTTATACTCGTAATCCTCTTTTCTGTTATCAAATTTAATCTGATCGCTCTTTTTATACACACCATTGAGCTCAAAAGTCAGATTGTCATACTTGTAACCCAGCCATATATCGCCCCGGTTTACATGTTCATCATCCTTGCCCTGCGTTGTGTTTCTGACATATTCATAACGATAACGCCCACTCACATATAACCCGTTACTGAAACTGTATTGCGCCCTCAGATAAGGCTTATAAACAGAAGTCGTGGAGGTCGTGGCAAATTCAAAACCCGGTTGCACATTCACTGCTGGTGTAAGTTTATTTAAATAACTGACGCTGTATTCCGTGCCGTTATCCACCATGTCAGAAAATGGCTTATCTGTGTTATTTCCGCCAGACTTGAGCATGCCCTCGATGGATAAACCCACACCACTGGCAAAACGGTGTGAAACCAATATCCGGTTTCTGTTTTGCTCACTGATATCTACATACTCATGGCGCAAGTCAATGGTCACGGCATTGCTATAAAATGTGCAGCCCAGTAGCGCTGCTACTATCATCATTTTCGTTTTCATATCATTCACCCATTTTTATTATCCGCTTCCTTATTTTCACCCTTTACACGGCGTACAAAGCCCTGGCTGAAATAAGGCACATTTCAGTTAAAGTCTATTTTTAAGGCAAGTGTGGGCAGTGGTATGATAATTTACCATCTGCTTCATTCTGACGAATGCTTTATATATTGCTGTTGTATATTGAGATAAAACGTAAGCACAGATATTTTTAATCGCGGTTAATCGCCACGCGAAATATATTTAACGCTCCCTGATATCCCTAATCAATCCACAGGTAATTCAGCGTGAGTATCAGCACATACCCGCTGATCAACTGCACCGAGTTACGCTTGATCAGGTCATAGGGTTTGAGTCCAACCAATCCCGAGACCGCGATGATAAACCCGGCAATCGGCGAACACGCCCGCCCAAAGGCTCCCGAGTAGTTCATTGACATCAGCATCTTGACGATGGATACCCCTCCGGTTTTTGCCATTTCTGCGGCCAACGGAGCAAACGCACTGAAGGTCGTCGCCGTGCCCAGGACCGCTGCACTTACAAAGATGAACAACGAGAAGAACAGCACAATCAGTACGTGGGTATGCTCACCTGCAGGCAGCAGATTGAAGAGGATGCTGACGAAACCGATTTTGATGAGGCCCTGAGCCAGCACTTGCGCACAAATCAGGATCGAGACAATCGCCATGAATGACTGTCCCATCTGTTCAAACATGAAGCTGATTTTCTGCGCCGCGGCTTTCACATCCAGCGACCGCGCAAAGTCCACAAAGAGCGCCAGGAAAAACGACATCAGCAGAGCCGGAAGTATCCCCACCTTGAACTTCATCCCTTCAGGGAAGAAATCCTGGGCCAGATCTGAAAACACAAACAGGACCACCAGCGGGAGTACTGGAAACAGTGCATAGTAAAGTGGCACATCCGGAGCGGATGATTCATCCTCCACCAACGAATCTTTCTCATCAATCAGCCCCGCCTGTGCTTCCCTGCGGTCCCAGTAACGCTGCATCACCATATGCATCACGCCAATGAAAGGAAAGACAATGGCCAGCACCGGAACCTGAGATAGAAACACATCAAAAACCTCTACTCCGGCGAGTTCGGCAATCAGGATGTTACCCACATCTGCAGGACCATAGTTGATACAGATGCTGGCAATCACAGAGGCAACAGCTCCTTTACTGCATCCCACCGAGCGCAGTATCGGGTAAAGGGTGGACATCAGCAGCAGTGACAACCCCGCCGGACTGGTGAGAAACATGGCCAGCAACTGGATCAGTATAAAACAGCACCCCAGCAGGAAATAACGGGATTTCAGCAGGCCCAATGGTTTGACCGAGATCACCACCAGTTTTTGTGACGCACCAATCTCATGCATGTAGCGGGAAAATCCCGCGATCACCATGATGGTCAATCCCAGACTGGTAAGGTTACTACTGAATACCTCGCTGATATTGCCAAACACATCAATGAATCGTGAGCCGCTACTGGCTTTGACCAGTGGCGTTTCAGGAAACATGAAGGCGGCCATTACCAGCAGCACCATCCCACCCACCAGGACCAGCGCCTGCGGATAGATATCAGCAATAATGCCTCTGGCAACCAGCCCGACCATCACCACCGATACCGACAGCACGAACGCATTCATTCCCAGGCTGGCATAGACGGCCAGCAGCACCAGTGGAATGCCCAGTGTCCAGATTATTAGTTTTTTATAATTTAACGGCATAAATCCCCCTTCAACTTGCATGTTGAATCTGAAAAAGGTTGCCGGTATGAGGTACCGGCATGTCGTTTACGACTTTCTAAGTTCAGGCAGATACAGCCGTCACGCGCTGGGCAAGGCGGTTTTGTGCGATACGTCCCATCACCGCCGCGTCTTCAGGCATGTCCGATGCACTGTTGGTTTCCACTGCCAGCGAAGCAAACGCCGAGGCGTAACACAGCGCATATTTAAGCGGCTCACCTTTTGCCAGCGCCGCAGCCAGGGAGCCACTGAACGCATCCCCCGCTCCCGCGGTATTTTTGACTACCGCAGGAAATGCCGGGGTATGAATAAAGTGCTCTCCGTCAAAGGCCACTGAGCCTTTTACCCCCAGCGTGATGATGACCGTTCCCACCCCCTGGCGATGGATCACTTCAGCAGCTCTTTGCGCGGAAACCTCATCAGTGATGTCAATACCTGAGATCAGGCTGGCCTCTGTCTGATTGGGCGTCAGATATTCAAGTTGCCCGATCAGTTCATTGACCACATCGCTGTAAGGCGCGGGGTTGAGCATCACTGGAATGCTCTTCTCCTGCCCGATGGCGATGATTTCCCGCAGGGCCTCCCTATTGGTTTCCAGTTGCAGCAGGATGATGTTGGCCTGAGCGATCTTGTCCTGCTGCATCCGCACCTCCTGCGCCGAAATTGCCATATTGGCCCCCGGCGTGATGGCAATCATGTTCTCGCCACTGGCCTGCTCGACAAAGATCAGCGCGGTACCGGTCTGATGCTCTTCACTCTGGTAGAGGGTGGAAGACTGAATCCCCGAAGAAGAGATATAGTCCGTTGCATAACTGCTGAACTGGTCAGTTCCTACCTTGGCGATAAAATGCACATACGCCCCCGCACGGCTGACTGCCAGCGCCTGGTTACTGCCCTTTCCACCCGCAGAGAAAAGAAACTGCGTGGTCAGAAGCGACTCTCCGGGCATGGGGAAACGTGGCAGGTAACTGATCATGTCCACATTGAAAGAGCCCAGCACACATACTTTGGTTTTCATCAATTCATTTTCCATTCCGTAATCAACTGACCAGATGTCATGACTTAAACACCGAATGATTTCTTCCTGCGCAACATCACCCAGCGCGTTCATTTCCATTACCGCGCCGCCATGGCAGCGCGTAATGAGACCTTTGTCAGAGAGTTCATTCAGGTCGGCACGGATTGTTTCCGGGGTCACACCAAGTTGTGTGGCAAGCCAGGCAACTTTCGCCACGCCCTGCCGCTTTAGCCGCCAGATAATCTCTCTGTGACGTTCAACCTTCATCATAGGTACCCCCTATCATATTCAGGTTGTGGATGACCGTTCGGAGATGTCAGTAAACGGGACCGCTCCCGGTTTCCCGCTCCACACAGTCCTGTGCTTCGCCCAGGTAGTTTTGCGGCACAAGCAGTGTTTTTAAGTCAAGCTCATCGGGCAATTGCTGATCGGCCAGCTCTGCATGGATCGCTGTTTCAAAAGTGATCCCCTTATCCGCGCTTGCCAGTGCCGCATTGTAAATTGCATGGTGTGCTGCAGGTCTGCCGATGTAGCGTGCCAACTCCAGCATCACGGACTCGGAGAGGATCAACCCGCCAGTGGCGTTAAGGTTTTCCAGCATCCGGTCAGCATTGACTTTCAGACCCGAGCTCAACTGCGCCATGTTTTCAACAATGGATATGGCAAAAATGCTGACTTCGGGCAGCAGCAGGTCAATCAGGTGCTCCTGCGCGGCATACCCTTCGTTCATGCGCACCATCGACATACCTGCAAGCCCCATACGCGACCGCAACATCTGCGCCATGGTCACGATATTCATGGCCTGCTGTGGATTTTTCTTTTGCGGCATGGTGGAGCTGCCAATTTTGCCGTAGTGGAATTGCTCTTCCACTTCATCAATCTCCGTGCGTTGCAGGAAGATGATTTCCCGGGCGATTTTTTCAAACGTTGCGCCCATCAGCCCTAACGTGCAGAGATAAGCCGACAGGCTGTCGCAGGATGTTCTCACCGGCACTACCGGTGAAACGAGGTTAAACTCCAGGGCCATCTTGTCTTGCACCGCTCGGCCCTTGCCTTCCATGGAGGCAAAGGTTCCAACCGCCCCACCCATGCTGACCGAAAAGGCATCATGAGCGGCCAGTGTCAGTCGCCCGTAGTGACGACGTACTTCTTCATGCCATGCCGCGACCTTAAAACCGAAGGTGATGGGCAGCGCATGCTGACCGTGTGTGCGTCCGGCCTGCGGCGTAGCTTTGTTTTTGTCAGCCAGCGCAGCCAGTTGTACCAACACGTCATCAAGCCCCTTCATCAGCAATTTGTGGGACTTTCTCAATTGCAGGACAGCCCCGGCATCAATGATGTTTTGTGTGGTTGCGCCCCAGTGGATGTAGGCTCCGGCTTCCTTTCCGCAAATTTCCTCAAACTGGTGTAAAAACGGCACCAGCGGGTGCATGGTTTCCTTGATCCCTTTAGCGATTCGGTCCATATCGAACAGACTGGCATCGGCCTTCTGTGCAATCACCTGTGCGGCATCAGCCGGGATCATATCCAGTTCCGCTTGCGCCTTCGCGAGGGCCACTTCCACATCAAGCCAACCCTGTAATGTATTAAAATCCGACCAGATCTCTTTGGCTTCATCACTGAACCAGTGGCAGGTTAAAAACGTATTGAACATCCCTACGCTTGCGTTCATCTTATTTTCCCCGTTTTCCGTCATGGAAATAGCTTTAATAAGGCAGACAGTTTT
>NZ_JBKJYW010000304.1:0-3300 GCF_046715635.1 Serratia sp. (in: enterobacteria) | reverse complement strand
CCGGTCGGGTTATTCGGGCTGCAGGCGTAGATCAGTTTGACGTTATCCAGGCTGGCGGCAATGGCAGGCAGATCGAGCTGCCAGTCTTCTTTGGCGGCGACCGTGCGGCGCTCTACGCCAAACGTCTCGGCGCTGACGGCGTACATGCCGTAAGTCGGTGGGCAGAACAGGATGGCGTCTTTACCCGGCTCGCAAAAGGCGCGGATCAGCAGTTCGATGCCTTCATCTGCGCCACGGCTGACCAACACCTGCTCTTTATTCACCCCGGCGTAGTCGGCGTAACGCTCAATCACCAGCGCGGGTTGGCATTCCGGGTAGCGGTTGAAGGTCTGGGCGGTCAGTTGGAACTCTGGCGCAACCGGGTATTCGTTGGCGTTCAGCCAGACATCACCCTTGCCACCCAGGCGGCGAGCCGACTGATACGGGGTCAGCTCGCGCACGTTGTTGCGTGCTAATTCTTCGATGCTCATGCTTGCTCCTTCAGTGCGGCTACGCGCAGGGTCACGGCGTTTTTGTGGGCGACCAACTGTTCGGCGGCAGCCAGGATTTCAATGGTCGGGGCCAGGGTCATGAAGCCTTGCGGCGTCAGTTCCTGCACCGTCATGCGCTTTTGGAAATCCGCCAGCCCCAGGCTAGAGCAGGTAGCGGTATAACCATAGGTTGGCAACACGTGGTTGGTGCCGGAGGCATAATCCCCGGCAGATTCCGGTGACCAGTCACCGAGGAACACCGAACCGGCGCTGGTGATGCTGTCTACCAGATCGCGCGCGCTGCGGGTCTGAATAATCAGGTGCTCAGGGCCGTATTGGTTGCTGATAGCGACACACTCGGCCAAGTCCTTTGCGACAATCAGGCGGCTGCTGGCCAGAGCTTGGCGAGCGGTTTCTGCCCGTGGCAGTTGTGCCAACTGTTGCTCAACCGCAACGGCGACCGCTTCGGCCATCTCAGCATCCGGTGTTAACAGAATGACCTGTGAATCCGGGCCATGCTCGGCCTGGGACAGCAGATCGGAAGCGACAAACGCCGGGGTGGCGCCGCTGTCGGCGATCACCAATACCTCGGAAGGGCCAGCAGGCATATCGATGGCCGCACCATCCAACCGTTGGCTGATCTGACGTTTGGCTTCGGTCACAAAGGCGTTGCCCGGCCCGAAGATTTTAGCCACCCGTGGCACCGAATCCGTGCCAAACGCCATGGCGGCAATCGCCTGCGCGCCACCGACCTGGAACACTTCCTGCACGCCACAGAGTTTGGCGGCATACAGGATTTCATCGGCAATTGGCGGCGGTGAACACAGCACTACGCGGCGGCAACCGGCAATGCGTGCCGGGGTCGCCAACATCAATACCGTAGAGAACAGCGGGGCGGAGCCACCAGGGATATACAGACCCACCGAATCGATTGGCCGGGTCACCTGCTGGCAACGTACGCCGGGCAGGGTTTCAACGTCCACCGTTGGCAGTTGTTGCGCATTGTGGAAGGTTTCCACGTTGGCGACGGCTACGGCCATCGCCTGCTTGATCTCATCGCCTAGGCGAGCACAGGCTTGGTCAATCTGCTCTGCTGTCACGCGTAATGCCGCGACTTCGGTTTTATCAAATTTGGCGCTGTACTCACGTAATGCGCTGTCACCGTTGGTTTTCACGTTGTCGAGGATTTCACGCACCGTGCGGGTGATGCTATCCGAGGCGGAAATGGCCGGGCGCATCAGCAACTCCGCCCGCTGCTCCGCGCTGCAACTGGCCCAATTGACGACGGTATTGAAGTTTGACATGGCGTTACTCCATCATCTTCTCAATTGGCAGCACCAGAATGGAGCTGGCACCCAGGGCCTTCAGTTTTTCCATGGTTTCCCAGAACAGGGTCTCACTGCTGACCATGTGCATCGCTACGCGGTTCTGAGAGCCTGCCAGCGGCAGAATGGTAGGGCGTTCGGCACCCGGCAGCAGCGCGACGATTTCATCCAGGCGTTCGCTTGGCGCGTGCAGCATGATGTACTTGGATTCACGCGCCTGGATCACGCCTTGGATACGGGTCATCAGGCGGTCGATCAACTGTTGTTTGGCTTCCGGCATTTCGCCGTCACGCTGGATCAGGCAGGCTTTGGAGCGGTAAATCACTTCCACTTCACGTAGGCCATTGGCTTCCAGGGTTGCGCCGGTAGACACCAGGTCACAGATAGCGTCTGCCAAGCCTGCGCGTGGTGCCACTTCCACCGAGCCGTTCAGCAGGCAGGATTTAAAACGTACGCCTTGTTTGTCCAGGTATTGCTTGAGCAGGTGCGGGTAAGAGGTGGCGATGCGGGAGTCTTGCAGGCTTTGCGGGCCGGAGTATTCGCTATCCAACGAGGTGGCCAGCGACAGGCGGCAACCCCCGAAATCCAGGCGGCGCAGCGTGAAGTAACGCGGGTCTTCGCCCTGAGCACGGCGGTTGAGCATTTCCTCTTCCAGCACGTTCTCACCGATGATGCCCAGATCCACCACGCCATCCATCACCAGGCCAGGGATATCGTCATCACGCACGCGCAGGATGTCGATTGGCATATTCTCGGCGAAGGCAATCAGGCGTTGCTGTTGCAGGTTAATCTTGATGCCACAGCGGGCCAGCAATTCCTGAGACTCTTCGCTCAGGCGGCCTGATTTCTGCATGGCGATACGTAAACGTGTTTTATCCAACATAGTAACCTCTGTTTAATCTGTAATTTTATGAATTTGTTATTAAAATTATATTTTCTGTCTGTCCGGAGCCAAAAAAAAACCCTCGGAAGATATCTTCCGAGGGCTCTTTCTTGCGTTTAGTTCGTTCTACGCGCCACTGGAAGATTCGAGAATCGTCTTCCAGCACACATCGCCTGAAAGACTAGTCAGGATGATGGTGATGATGGTGGTTGAACTGAACGCGAGTCATGTCATTTCTCTTTAAAATTGGGTCAGCCAGTGCTGAGGTGCTAATTAAGCTAAACTATCCGTTGTATAACATGCAACCCTTTTTTGTGGTTATGAATTTAATTTATTGAATGCGCCCGAGTTATTAGCCGTACGCGGTTTACCCAACGTTAAGGTTAACCGATTGTAACCACCAGCGCGGTGGCGTAGCCTAGGGGGGTATCTCACTCTCGCCTGCGGTGTGGCTGGTGGCCTTCTGCAACGGTGAAGTTGGGCTTGTTAGTCGATTCTTAGGGGGCATGCTGATGAGAAAAGTCGCCATTGTGGGTTTGGGTTGGTTAGGGATGCCGCTGGCTTTATCGTTAATGGGCCACGGGTATGAAGTGGTTGGCAGTAAAACTACGCCGGATGGGGT
>NZ_JBKJYW010000303.1:0-5950 GCF_046715635.1 Serratia sp. (in: enterobacteria) | reverse complement strand
GCTATTACCATCGATGTCGCGCTGGCCGCCCGGGCGGTTGGCGCGAAGGTGATTGCCATCACCAGTTTGGCCACCGCTGCGCGGGTGACATCCCGGCACTCCAGCGGCAAGTTGCTGGTGGATATCGCCGATATCACCATTGATAACCAATGCGAGTATGGCGATGCCGCCGTCAGCCTGCCGGGATTGGTCCAGAAGGTGGCACCGCTCTCAACCATTATGGGGGCGACTATTGCCAACAGTCTGGTATTGCGGATCTGTGAACTGATGCAGCAGAAACAGCGCACTCCGCCGATCCTGGCAAGCGCAAACATAGACGGCAATCAGCAGATAAATCAGGATATACTTGACGCTTACAGGAGCCAAATACACTACCTCTGAGCGGAGCATCAGTATGTTTGAGTCGGATGGACTGCCACTGTATCTCAGGATAAAAGGCATTATCCTGCAACGGATCATCACCTTTACCTATGACGATAAACTCCCCGGCGAGTTACTGCTTGCCGATGAGTTTAAGGTCGCCCGCGGGACCATCAAGCAAGCGATCGATTCGCTGGCCAGTGTTGGCATGGTGCATCGGGAGCAGGGCAAAGGGACCTTCATCAATCGTGATGCGTTGCATAAACACTATACCGATCTTCCCGATGTCCTGCTGAGCTTCAATTCGGCTACGCCGGTTGACGTTGAGATCCTTTCCCTGTTATCGACCATGGCCGATCAAGAGGTGGCTGAGCGGATGCAGCTGGATTTAGGCCATCAACTGATGCGTCTTGAGCGGTTGTTTATGCAGGGGGAGAAAGTGGTGGGCCATTCGATCACCCACTTGAATGGACGGGTGTATAACGATCTGAGCCATATTGACGGAGGCAGCCCGCTGTATGAACAACTGCGGGAAGCGTTCGGTTATTCTCCGACCAAGGCAACGGAACGTTATTTACCGGTGATCTGCGATGCCAAACTGGCTGGCTTGTTGAACATCGAGCCAGGCACGGCTTTGTTCAGAGTAGAGCGGACCGCCAGTAATCTGGACGATGTGGTTCTTGAATACAGCATCACTCATACCCAGGATGCCGCACTGTCGTTACAGATCGTCGCTAATCAGAGCGTGGTGAACCAGCAATGGAACTGTACCATCGATAAAGCTCAGTGAATTACCCGCCCCTTTTTGCAGGGGCAGGGTTACGCGACCTCACACCATCGGGCGGATATAGTCCCACAGGCGCTCCCAGTTAATCAGCACCAATACCACGGTGGCGGCAAACAGAATAAACATGATCTTTGAGAACATGATATCAACACTCCTTGTTAATAAATTCGACGTTTTAGTTTGGTGCTTTTGGTTCCCCCTCACCCTAACCCTCTCCCAAAGGGCGAGGGGACCGATCGAGTTCGTTGATTGCTTTGCGTAATACCTTGCCTTTCTCGTTCTTACTCCCTACTTTCCGAAGCTTCACGGGCTAACTATATGTGCTCCGGACAGCTCCCTCTCCCTGTGGGAGAGGGTTGGGGGTGAGGGCTCTTTTTTGTGGATGTTTTCAACCGCTAACCCTCCGAATTGCCGTTTTTATCACCATACTGTTCACAACCCAGACAAACAACCCGTTCAGTCGCTTTTTCGGGAAAAAACTAGTTGACGCAAATCGGCCATATACGCATAATGCGCCCCGCAACGCCGATGAAGGTTGAGCGAAAAAGATGGCTACGTAGCTCAGTTGGTTAGAGCACATCACTCATAATGATGGGGTCACAGGTTCGAATCCCGTCGTAGCCACCAATCTTTTTTGCGGGAGTGGCGAAATTGGTAGACGCACTAGATTTAGGTTCTAGCGCCGCAAGGTGTGCGAGTTCAAGTCTCGCCTCCCGCACCATTTTCTTTCATCAGTCGCGCATACAGCAGGTGGGGTATCGCCAAGCGGTAAGGCACTGGTTTTTGATACCAGCATTCCCTGGTTCGAATCCAGGTACCCCAGCCATCTTTCCGGATGGAACGCTGTAAAAAAGTCAGTTGTGCTATTGGGGTATCGCCAAGCGGTAAGGCACTGGTTTTTGATACCAGCATTCCCTGGTTCGAATCCAGGTACCCCAGCCATACAACACCATTGACAAGCACCAAAAAATAGTAAAAATGGCTACGTAGCTCAGCTGGTTAGAGCACATCACTCATAATGATGGGGTCACAGGTTCAAATCCCGTCGTAGCCACCATGCTATCTGCTTTACAATTGGGGTGTCGCCAAGCGGTAAGGCTCTGGTTTCTGATACCAGCATACCCAGGTTCGAATCCTGGCACCCCAGCCAAATTTAGAAAAGCTCGCTTCGGCGAGCTTTTTGCTTTTCTGAGTTTCTGCGTTTAGGTAAATGGGCGCAACATGCGGCGCCCCATGTCATCACAAACCTAATGCATACTTCAGCGCCCGCTCTTTCAGCTTGCCTGCCCTTTCCGCTACCATCAACGCCAGATTGCGCGCCACGCCCAACGGAGCCAGGTTATTGCTGAAAGCGGTATAGAACAGATCCATACCGCTTTGCATCAGCAAGTTATCGGTACGACGACGGCGCTGATAGCGCATCAGCACCTCTTCACTCGCCCAATCCTCCCCCTGCTCACGGGCGTCAGCCACGATCTCCAATAACGCATCCACATCGCGATAGCCAAGATTCACCCCCTGCCCGGCCAGCGGATTGATGGTATGTGCAGCATCGCCGAGCAGCACCAGCCCAGATTGCACATAGCGTTGCGCGTGACGGCGCACCAGTGGGAAAGATCCGGCGGCATGAGCCTTCACCGTGCCTAAGCGGGATGGAAAAGCTGCCGCAATCTGTTGTTCGAGCTGCGCCATAGGTAACGCCTGCAACTGGCGAATACGCTGCGGGCTGTCATACCACACCAGCGTTGCCCACTGGTCATACAGCGGCAGAAACGCGCGTGGGCCAGAGGGAAGGAATTGCTGCCAGGTCACATCCTGCTGCGGTTGGTCGGTTTCCACGGTGATCAACATACACGCCTGGCGGTATTGCCAACCGCTGGTGCCAATCGCCGCCAATTTGCGTACCTGTGAGTGAGCACCGTCGGCACCCACCACCAAACGCGCCTGTAGGGTCTCTGACGAGCTTAACGTCACCTGCCACTGGTCATTGGCTCGATGCATCGCCTGCAGCCTCGCGGGACAGTACAGCGTTAAATTCTCGCATTGTGCCAACTGCTGCCATAAGGCGAGCTGCAAAATACGGTTCTCGACCATAAAACCCAGCTCTGGCAGCCCCAGCGTGGCCGCATCAAACGACACTCGTGAGGACTCCCATTCCCAGGTTTCCAGCCTGCGGTACGGTGCCGATCTCATCTGCAACACCCCAGACCAGGCATCAAGCTGCTTCAACAAGCCAACGGAAGTGCAGCCAATAGCGGAGATCCGCAGGTCCGGCGGGCTTTGGGGATCGAACGTATCTGGAGCCTCGTGCTCTAGCAAAGCGACCGACAACCCGGCGCGAGCCAGCCCCAGCGCGGCGGCGGCTCCCACCATCCCACCGCCAACCACCACGGCATCAAAGCTTTTTTGAGAAGTGTTCATTTTGGCTATACTTTTGGTTAATTGGGCATCTTGGCTCAGTGTACCGGATTTTTAATCTGGCTTCAGGTCGCATGCGGTTGCCACGTCGCTGGTCACCAGCGCGCCAAATGATTACAATGGCCTTCCTGCATGGCGCGTAACGCAATTTTCTCTCCGCACTGAGTAATGGCAAGTCAATGACGAAAAAACTACATATCAAAACCTGGGGCTGCCAGATGAATGAGTACGACTCATCGAAAATGGCAGATTTACTGGGAAGCACACACGGCTTCGAGTGGACTGAAAACGCTGAAGAAGCGGATGTGTTGCTGCTCAATACCTGCTCGATCCGCGAGAAGGCGCAGGAAAAGGTTTTCGCGTTGTTGGGCCGTTGGAAGCAACTGAAAAAGAACAATCCCGATCTGATTATTGGCGTCGGCGGCTGCGTTGCTTCACAGGAAGGGGAACATCTGCGCCAGCGCGCGCCCTGCGTTGACATCGTTTTTGGCCCGCAGACATTGCACCGCCTGCCGGAGATGATCAACCACGTGCGCGGTTCGCATAGCCCGATCGTGGACATCAGCTTCCCGGAAATCGAAAAGTTCGACCGTCTGCCGGAACCCCGTGCCGATGGGCCAACCGCCTTCGTCTCGATCATGGAAGGCTGCAACAAATACTGCACTTTCTGCGTTGTGCCTTACACCCGCGGTGAAGAAGTCAGCCGCCCAAGCGATGATGTGCTGTTCGAAGTTGCCCAGCTTGCCGCCCAAGGCGTGCGTGAAGTGAACCTGCTGGGCCAGAACGTCAACGCCTATCGTGGTGCAACCTTTGATGGCGGCATCTGCTCATTTGCCGAACTGCTGCGCCTGGTGGCCTCCATCGACGGAATCGATCGCATCCGCTTCACCACCAGCCACCCGATTGAGTTCAGCGACGACATTATCGCGGTGTATGAAGATACGCCCGAGCTGGTCAGCTTCCTGCATCTGCCGGTACAAAGCGGTTCAGACCGCATTCTGACCATGATGAAACGCGCCCACACGGCATTGGAATACAAAGCGATTATCCGCAAGCTGCGTCAGGCACGGCCCAATATCCAGCTCAGCTCCGATTTCATTATCGGTTTCCCAGGGGAAACCCAGGCCGACTTTGAACAGACCATGAACCTGATTGCCCAGGTGAATTTCGACACCAGCTTCAGCTTTATCTACTCTTCGCGCCCCGGTACCCCGGCGGCAGATATGGTTGACGACGTCAGCGAAGAAGAAAAAAAACAGCGCCTGTATCTGCTGCAAGAACGGATCAACCAGCAGGTGATGCAGTTCAGCCGCCGTATGCTGGGCACCGTGCAACGTATTCTGGTCGAGGGCACCTCACGCAAGAGCGTGATGGAACTCTCTGGCCGCACCGAATGCAACCGGACGGTCAACTTTGAGGGCACCCCAGATTTGATCGGCCAGTTCGTCGACGTCGAAATTACTGAAGTGTTAACCCATTCTCTGCGCGGTACCCTGATCCGCACCGAACAGCAGATGGAACTGCGCGTGCACCAATCCCCTCAAGCGGTGATTGCACGTACCCGTAAGGAAGATGAGCTGGGCGTCGGTAGCTACCAACCCTGATCGCCCCCACCTTGGCATTTTCCTTTTCTCTGCCGGGCAGTCATTGCCCGGTAATTTTGTTTTTTTATTTTGATTATGAGGCGACACAATAATGCAACTCCCACACTGCCCGAAGTGCAATTCCGAATACACCTACCAGGATAACGCCCTGTTCATCTGCCCTGAGTGCGCCCATGAGTGGAGCGACAGCGCGGCCGTTGAAGATGCCGATACCCTGATTGTCAAAGATGCCAACGGTAACCTGCTGGCCGATGGCGATGCGGTGACCGTGGTCAAGGATCTGAAAGTCAAAGGCAGCTCTTCCATGTTGAAGATCGGCACCAAGGTGAAGAATATCCGCCTGGTCGAAGGCGATCACAACATCGATTGCAAGATCGACGGTTTTGGCCCGATGAAACTGAAATCCGAATTTGTGAAGAAGAGCTAATTTTCCTGACAAACCACGGGGCGGATATATGCGTCCCCTACCATTTAAGGGCGAATGTATTCGCCCTTCCCCCCTTGAATTTCCTCCGCTGCGCACAGATAGATCAGAGGTAAACTTGCGCCAGTGCGGCACACCATGAATAATTCAGGGTAGAGTTGTTCGGGGGTTGCCCTGAATGCCCGCGCTGAAATCGCGTTACGTGACATCAACCAGGCCCTGTTGAGCCTTGAGGAATCGTTTGAACGTCGCAACACAAGAAATCCTGTTGGAGCCCGCAGACAACCAACGCCTGTTGAGCCTGTGCGGCCCGTTTGATGACAACATCAAACAACTCGAACGTCGGCTGGGGATTGA
>NZ_JBKJYW010000302.1:0-10426 GCF_046715635.1 Serratia sp. (in: enterobacteria) | reverse complement strand
GAGATATTCTTCATATCCTGCATCAGATAGCCGACGATACTACCCACAATGGTGATCAACAGGCTGACCACCAGAGTGCTGATCACCGCCACAACCAGCCATCTGGCCCGATGACCGCCAATCACCTTCTGAAAATGTGGCGTCAGGATATTCACGATCTCATAAACCAGAAAACCAGCCATAAAGCAGGTAAGAAGATGCAACGGCAACAGCAGCAGGATCCCCCCCATCACAAAGATGAAACTGATTATCCTGGCCTGTTTTACATTCATTATCTGCATTGTTACTCGCTTGTCCCTGAGGGGATAGAATTTTTAAGCACCTGTTTGCTATTATATTTCATTTATCATGTCAAACAGAACACGACAAGCTAAATTCACCCAACCTCAAGCCGGGAGCTCAGGTTTTTTCCCTAATATCCCTCAGGCTCTGCGGGATGGCTGTCCCCTAAAACATGTGGCGATTTCACGAATACCCCTTTCCAGGGAACCGAGCCAGTATTGACCAGGAAATGCGCCTCGCCAGGATCGCACTGCAACACATCCCCTTCACGCAGCATTTGCTTCTCCCCTTCCAGATACAGACACACCTCTCCACTGAGAGTATAAAAAACTTCGCAAACCTCCTGGTGGCGGTGATTTCTGAATGACTGCCCGGGCTGCAACACCACGACGCCCATATCGCACATCGGTCCACGGATCAGGTATTTCGGGCCATTGTCGCCGAAGCGATAGTCGTGAGCCATTTCATTGGTCTTGATCATGATTGCCCTCTTTTAAAGGCCGGGAGCCTTCCACATTGACGTCGTCAACCCATGATCAACCAAACCACGTTGATCCAGGTACACCGCCAACCATTTTTGACGTGCCTGTTGATAAACCTCGCTGTTTTCTGGATTCGGGATATATTCCCTATCCCAACGCACCAGGCTCTCCCCGGCATCTGCCAGCGAGGAATAGACCCCCACCCCCACACCAGCCGCAATCGCACATCCCAGCGCGGTAGCTTCTTTAACCACCGGGACGCGTACGATCAGGCCGGTGACATCGGCCAGGATCTGGCTCCAGAGCGTGCCCTTTGAACCGCCACCGGCAAACACCAGCGAATCGGCCTTGATACCTGAAAACTCGGCAATTTGTTGTAGATTACAGGCCGACACGATAGCCGCGTTCTCTTCCAGGGCCCGGAACAGCGTAGCTTTGTTGCACTTTTCCGGATCGATCGACAGGTTGATAAATGACGGGGCGGCGTGATACCAACTCTTAAAGCGCATCACATCGGAGAAGATGGGCATAACACCATGGGCACCTGATGGAACACGCCTGGCCATATCCTCCAGCAAGGCATAGGTATCCACGCCCAGACGTTCACCAATCAGCTTCTCCTCGGCGCAAAAGGCATCTCGGAACCAGCGCATGGTTAGCCCGGTAAAAAAGCTGATGGATTCAGCCTGGACCATTCCCGGGATCACATGCGGGTTAATCCGCACATTCATATTGGGATCGGTAACCGGCTCAGGGAGGTTCACCACCTGCTGCCAGAATGTTCCGCCCAATACGGCGGTCTGTGCCGGTCTGACGATGCCAAGACCCACGCATCCCAGTTGGACATCACCTCCCCCGACAATCACCGGTGTGCCCGCCCTCAGGCCTGACAGTGCGGCGGCATTGGCCGTCACCGCCCCCAACGGCGTTCCCGTCTCTTTTACCGGCGAAAGAATGTCAGAACGCAGGCCCGCCATTTCCAACAGGCCTTTTCTCCAGTCTCGAGTCACCAGATCAACCAAACCGGTTGTCCCGGCATTTGACGGATCGACCGCCAGTTCACCGCTGAGCATATAAGCCAGCCAGTCGCTGATCATGGTGACCGCTGCGGCCTGGCGATAGATATCCGGGCGGTAGTGCGCCAACCACAGCAGCCGGGGCATTGCGCTGAGCGCCAGCGTCTGCCCGGAACAACGGTAGACCTCGTCTTCAAAAGTGTCGTTATGCAGCTCTTTTAACTCACTGACCTCACGCGTTGCTCGTGCATCAACGTTGGCGCATGCCCAGATCGGCTGACCTTGCGCATCATAGATCACTATCCCTTCACGCATTGAACACGCAGCCACGGACGCAATCGCCTCCGGCGCAATGGCCGCCATCTTTAATGCCTGATGGATGCATTGGCAGGCGAGGTGCCAGTTTTTGGCAAGATCGAATTCCATGGAGCCCGGTACATCAGGAACCGCCAAATGTTGCCATTCGGCTTGCCCTACTGAGACTTGATTGCCTTCCAAATCAAAAATCACCGCTCTGATGCTACCGGTACCGGCATCCAGAGCCATCAGGTATTGGCCTGATGTGATAGGAGTACAGAGTCGAGCCATGTGTTTGTCCTCGGCTGATGGTGCTTCAAGGTGTGGCAGTGAGTCAGTCTGTTACATCGTTAATAACCTTTACTGGCCAATAAGTTTGAGCATTTCTGCCGCCGTGTCCTGATCGGTGACCAACGCGTTGATATAGCCGCCCTTCAAGGCCGCCACGATCGCTTCGGCTTTGGGAACTCCCCCCGCTACTCCAACAACGGTAGGTATGGTGGCGAGCGCGCTCAAACTCAGCCCTATCAATTCTTGATGAATTTGCATGTCGGGAATGATTTCGCCGCTGGCATCAAAAAAGTAGCCGAGAATATCGCCAACGGCACCTTTACGGCCAATCATCAGTTGCTCGCCTTCGGTGATATAGCCAGCGCGTAAAATGGTGGCGGCATCTTTTTGACTCACCGCACCGATGCCAACGACGGCGACATCGGCAGCCTGAGCCGCTAACAGCACGTCTCTAACGCTATTTTCATCCCGTAGAGTGCGGGCAATATCGGCAGAAGAAGCGCGCAACGGGGCTGGGATCATGCTAACGCTGCAGGCGGCATCCAACTGACCAATCCCGGTCATATATGGCCCGACGCCACCGGAAAGCGTGACCAGGCGAATTTGCTGTGAAGAAATGAAGCCACTCAACCTTTTCAACGTGCTCATGGTGGCCTCGCCAAACCCCGCCGCCAACAGCTGCTGTGGCTGCAGGGACTCCATCAGCATGTGTGCCGCACCGATCCCCAACCTCGCGCTGTCGTCAGCCTCGGCCAAGGCGGGCAACACGCGAATGTTTTTCAGGTCAAAGTGCTTTTTCAGTGCATCTTCATACTGTAGGCAACCTTCAAAGCGGGAGTTAATCTGCACCCGAATGATCCCAGACTGATGCCCTTTCTCCAGTAAACGTGAAACCTTAAGGCGCGTCAGCCCAAGCCGGGCGCTGATCTCGCTTTGCGTCAATCCGTCGTGATAGTAGAACCAGGCGATACGGGCGACCTGCTCCTCCTCACACATGCCATGTTCGGTGATCAATGCACAGTCATTTATCGTCATAAATCCGCTTCTCTTTGAACATTTTTAAATCTTGAACACAATTGTTCCGCTATCGCGCAACAATAGCTGTGAGTCATGCCACAAATATACACCAAATTTGAACATCAGTTTTTACAGAGAACAATTATTCAAAAAACGTGATCGCAGTGATGGTTTTATCGCCAAACCCTGACTAAGGTTATGAACAATTAGTTTTCTAAAAAATATTTGTTCAACTCAGCCACTGATCTTCGAGTGAACGGAGGCAAGATGCAAACCGGTGAATACTCAGATCCACCTCTGCTCTGCGTACAAAACATTAATAAACACTATTCCGGTGTCGAGGTGCTGAAAGGCATCGACTTTACCCTGCATGCCGGAGAGGTCCATGCCCTGCTCGGTGGTAATGGCGCGGGGAAATCAACGCTGATGAAGATTATTGCTGGCGTGGTACCTCCAGACGGCGGCTCTCTCGAGATCAATGGCCAGCGTTGTGCCAACCTGACCCCGGTAAAAGCCCATCAATTGGGGATATATCTGGTGCCACAGGAACCGCTGTTGTTCCCCAGCCTGTCGGTTAAAGAGAATATTCTGTTTGGCCTACCAGCCAAGCGGGCCGCAGTGGAAAAAATGCAGCAGTTACTTGAACGGTTGGGATGCAAGCTTGAGCCCAACAGTATGGCAGGGTCGTTGGATGTCGCTGACCGCCAGATCGTGGAGATCATGCGGGGATTAATGCGTGATTCCCAGATCCTGATCCTGGATGAACCCACGGCGTCGCTGACACCTGCCGAAACGGATCGCTTATTTTCCCGTCTACACGAACTGCTTGGCAAAGGTGTCGGTATTGTCTTTATTTCCCATAAGCTGCCGGAAATCCGCCAGATTGCCGACCGCGTCAGCGTGATGCGTGATGGCAAAATCGCCCTGACGGGAAAAACCGCCTCGCTGACCACGGATGAGATTATTCAGGCAATCACCCCTGCGGCCCGTAATGTGGATCTCTCCGCCAGCCAGAAACTCTGGCTTGAACTGCCAGGCAATCGGCCAGCCAACCCTCAGGGCAAAGCCGTATTGCAATTGAGGGAGCTTACCGGTGAAGGCTTCCGGCAGGTGACTTTCGACGTCCACGCAGGGGAAATTCTAGGTCTAGCTGGATTGGTAGGCTCCGGGCGCACCGAGTTAGCTGAAACGCTGTATGGATTGCGCCAAGTCTGTGCGGGCAGCATCATGCTCAATGGTGAAGAGATCGCTAAACTGACCACCCGCCAGAGATTGCAACGTGGACTGATCTATTTACCCGAAGACCGGCAGTCTTCCGGGCTGTATCTGGACTCCTCGCTCTCCTGGAACGTCTGTGCCCTGACCCACAATAACGGCGGGTTCTGGGCTCATCCACAGCGTGACAACGCCACGCTTGAACGTTATCGCCGGGCACTGGATATCAAATTCAACCATCCGGAACAGCCGGCCCGTACCCTGTCTGGCGGTAATCAACAAAAAATCCTGATCGCCAAATGCCTGGAAGCAGCACCGCAGCTGCTGATTGTCGATGAACCGACCCGTGGTGTCGACGTTGGCGCGCGCAACGATATCTATCAGCTCATTCGGAGCATTGCCCAACAGCATGTTGCTATCCTGTTTATTTCATCCGATCTCGAAGAGATAGCCATGATGGCCGATCGGGTCTGCATCATGCACCAGGGCGAGGTGGCAAGCAGCGCGCTGTGCGGCGACGAGATCGCTGTGGATACCATCATGCATATGGCCTTTGGCGAGCGACACACCGTACCCCCTACCTCCTATCAACCTCATGCCAACGGGGAGACCTCATGCTAAAGATGATACAAAACAACCGAGAGCTGACGGCGCTGCTGGCCATCATCGGCCTGTTTGCGCTACTGGGGGGCATTGATAGCAGCTATTTCAGTTTCCAGACGCTGACCATGATTTTCAGCAGTTCGCAAATCCTGATGTTGCTGGCCATCGGCGCGGCGCTGGTCATGCTGACCCGTAACATTGATGTCTCCGTCGGCTCCATCACCGGGATGTGTGCGGTGCTGCTCGGGATAACGCTCAATGCCGGATACAGCTTGCCCGTCGCCTTTAGCGTCACGCTGCTGCTCGGTTTGCTGGCCGGGTTTTTTAATGGGGTGCTGGTAGCCTGGTTTAAAATTCCTGCCATTGTCGCCACCCTGGGCACCCTTGGCCTTTATCGCGGCATCATGCTGTTGTGGACCGGCGGCAAATGGATCGAGGGGTTGCCAAGCTCGCTCAAGCAGCTCTCTTCACCGGTGCTGCTGGGTATCTCACCGATTGGCTGGCTAACCTTACTGCTACTGGTGTTAATGACGTGGTTACTGCTGAAGACCTCATTTGGCCGCAGTTTCTATGCCACCGGTGACAACCTGCAAGGCGCTCGTCAACTCGGGATCCGCACCGAGGCCATTCGTATCATCGCCTTCACACTTAATGGGTTGATGGCGGCGCTCGCCGGGATCGTGTTTGCTGCGCAGATTGGCTTTATTCCCAACCAGACCGGCACCGGCCTGGAAATGAAGGCCATTGCCGCCTGCGTGCTAGGAGGCATCAGCCTGCTCGGGGGTTCTGGCACGGTGATAGGGGCCGTTCTGGGTGCCTATTTCCTGACGCAGATCGACAGCGTACTGGTATTGCTGCGTATTCCTGCCTGGTGGAACGACTTTATCGCTGGCCTGGTTTTGTTAGGGGTTCTGGTGTTTGATGGCCGCCTGCGCTGCGCGCTGCAAAAGAATATCCGCCGCCAGAAATATGCCCGGTTTATCGATCCCCCGCCTCCGTCTCCAACATCCCCTCACTCCACCCAACTCCCTGTACCGGGAAAAAAACGGGAGATCGCATGATGGCACCATGGCGACGTTTTGGCTGGGAACTGGCGCTGGCCGCCCTGCTGCTGATTGAGATCCTGGCATTCGGGGTCGTTAACCCGCGCATGCTGGACATTAATGTTCTGCTGTTCAGCACCAGCGATTTTATCTGTATCGGCATTGTGGCACTGCCGTTAACCCTGGTGATCGTCAGTGGCGGCATTGATATTTCATTTGGCTCCACCATAGGCCTGTGCGCCATTGCGCTAGGGGTGTTGTTCCAGGCGGGCCTGCCCTTGCCGTTGGCAATTACGATAACGCTAGCCTTGGGTGCCCTGTGCGGTTTGATCAACGCCGGATTGATCATCTACACCGGTATCAATCCTTTGGTGATCACACTCGGCACCATGTACCTGTTTGGCGGTAGCGCCCTGCTGCTTTCGGGCATCTCTGGTGCCACCGGCTATGAAGGCATCGGCGGATTCCCGATGGCCTTTACCGATTTCGCCAACCTGACGCTGTTTGGCCTGCCAGTACCACTGGCCTTCTTTATGGTCTGTGTTTTGCTGTGCTGGCTGCTGATGCACCGGACACACGCTGGGCGCAACATCTTCCTGATTGGCCAAAGCCAGCGCGTAGCGCAATACAGTGCGATCCCGGTTAACCGAACGCTGTGCGCACTCTATGCGATGACCGGATTTGCTTCAGCCATCGCAGCGGTGCTGCTGGTTTCCTACTTTGGTTCGGCACGTTCCGACCTCGGTGCCTCCTTCCTGATGCCAGCCATCACGGCGGTGGTGCTTGGCGGGGCGAATATTTACGGCGGCTCTGGCTCCATTCTCGGTACCGCCGTAGCCGTCTTGCTGGTCGGCTATCTGCAACAGGGATTACAAATGGCTGGCGTGCCCAACCAGATCTCCAGCGCACTTTCCGGAGCGCTACTGATTATTGTCGTCGTTGGCCGCTCCGTCAGCCTACACCGGCATCAAATCAGAGAGTGGCTCCAACGACGACGCAGCAGCCAACAGGTTTGAGCTGAGACACACATCTTATGACACCGCGATATACGGAGAACAACATGACCTTACAACGTATCAAAAAAATCGCGCTTTTGAGCGTACTCGGCATGGCTTCGCTAAGCATTGGCGTACAGGCAGCAGAGCGTATTGCCTTTATCCCCAAACTGGTGGGCGTCGGTTTTTTCACCAGCGGAGGTAATGGAGCACTAGAGGCGGGGAAAGAGCTGGGTGTTGACGTTACCTACGATGGCCCAACCGAACCTAGCGTGTCCGGCCAGGTTCAGTTGATAAATAACTTCGTCAACCAGGGCTATAACGCCATTATCGTCTCTGCCGTCTCCCCGGAAGGACTCTGCCCGGCGTTAAAACGTGCCATGCAGCGTGGCGTGAAGGTATTGACCTGGGACTCAGACACCAAGCCAGAATGCCGTTCTTACTACATCAATCAGGGTACACCAGCCCAACTCGGGGGCATGTTGGTCGATATGGCAGCCAATCAGGTGAAGAAAGATAAGGCCAAGGTCGCCTTCTTCTACTCCAGCCCGACGGTCACCGACCAAAACCAATGGGTGAATGAAGCCAAGCGTAAAATCGAGAAAGACCATCCAGGCTGGGAAGTGGTCACCACACAGTTTGGTTACAACGATGCCACCAAGTCACTGCAAACCGCCGAAGGGATCCTGAAAGCCTACGGCGATCTGGACGCCATTATCGCCCCGGATGCCAATGCCCTGCCCGCTGCGGCCCAGGCGGCAGAGAATCTCAAGCGTGACAACGTGGCGATCGTGGGGTTCAGCACCCCAAACGTCATGCGCCCTTATATTCAGCGCGGCACGGTTAAAGAGTTCGGCCTGTGGGACGTGGTCGAACAGGGGAAAATTTCAGTTTACGTGGCCAACGCCCTGCTGAAAAACGGCGAATTGAAGGTTGGTGACAAACTCGATATCCCAGGCGTGGGCCAGGTAGAGGTTTCGCCAAACAGCGTACAAGGCTACGACTACCAGGCAAAGGGCAATGGCATCGTGCTGCTGCCTGAGCGCGTGGTATTCAATAAAGACAATATCGACAAATACAACTTCTAACCTATCGCACGATTATTTGGAGGGAGTAAGACAATGGCTGATTTAGATGACATCAAAGATGGTAAAGACTTCCATATCGACAAGCCGCAGCAAAATGCCCTGTTTAGTTTAAAAGGGTGCGCTGCGCTGGATTGGGGCATGCAATCCCGCCTGGCACGCATTTTCAATCCCCGCACCAACAGAACCGTGATGCTGGCCTTTGATCACGGTTATTTCCAAGGCCCGACGACCGGTCTGGAACGTATTGATATCAATATTGCGCCGCTGTTTGCACATGCCGACGTGTTGATGTGTACCCGGGGTATTCTGCGAAGCGTGATCCCACCCGCCACCAACAAACCCATCGTGCTACGTGCTTCAGGGGCAAACTCCATTCTGACCGAGTTGAGCAATGAGGCGGTGGCTGTCGCCATGGACGACGCGGTGCGTCTCAATAGCTGTGCCGTCGCCGCACAGGTTTATATCGGCACGGAACATGAACACCAGTCGATTAAAAACATCATCCAGTTGATCGATGCGGGTTTGAAAGTTGGCATGCCCACCATGGCGGTGACCGGCGTAGGGAAAGATATGGCGCGCGATCAGCGCTATTTCTCACTGGCCACGCGTATTGCCGCCGAGATGGGGGCGCAAATCATCAAAACTTACTACGTGGATAAAGGGTTCGAACGCATTGTGGCTGGCTGCCCGGTGCCCATCGTTATCGCCGGTGGGAAGAAGCTGCCAGAGCGCGAAGCGCTGGAGATGTGCTTCCAGGCCATCGATCAAGGGGCATCCGGGGTAGATATGGGGCGGAATATTTTCCAGTCAGAAAGCCCGGTTGCCATGATCAAGGCGGTGCACGCCATCGTTCATCAGAACGAAACGGTAGAACACGCCTACGAACTATTCCTTAGCGAAAAAGGCTGATACGGCTGAAATGCGGGCCAGTTTTCCAGGCTCGCCCCATTCAAGGAGGCTGATTATGCACGTTACCCTGGTCGAAATTAACGTTCATGACGACAAGGTTGAACGGTTTATCGAGGTGTTTCGCCAAAACCATCTAGGCGCGATCCAGGAAAAGGGCAACCTGCGCTTCGATGTGTTACAGGCCCCTGATATCCCAACACGCTTTTATATTTACGAGGCCTACGCCGATGAGCAGGCCGTAGCTTTTCATAAAACGACCCCGCACTATCTGGCCTGCGTCAAAGAGTTGGAATCTTTGATGACCGGCCCACGTAAAAAGACGGTCTTTATTGGTTTGATGCCCTGAGGTTCCGCCCCACTATTCAGGTGGGGCGAGCAATCTCGCTTCCCATATTGCGGCAATATTGGCTGAAGAACTCGACACAGACCGTCAGCTTGGTCGACGTGTAAAGCGGTATCTGGTAAACCGCCCAGATGTTGGCGCTCTGCACGTAGTCGGGCAAAACTCGCACCAGCACGCTATCGCGCAGAAACGGTGATGCATCCCATTCGGTACGCAGCATGATCCCTTTGCTATTCAGCGCCCAATGCAAGACGCTCTCACCGCCGTTGGACGACAACTGCCCGGATATTTTTACCGACTTTTTGCCCTACTGGTTTCCCAGCTCCCAAATGCCGATGGTTTGATCACGCTCCTTGGTCACCAGGCAGTCATGATGCTGCAAATCCACCAGCATTGCGGGTTTCCCCCGCTGTTTTATATACGCGGGTGATGCACAAATGATGCGCTGGTCTTGGCCAACAGCTTGGCAATGTAATTATCTGGAATGTCATCGTTGATCCTGATATCCAGATCAACATTATCCCGGTTCAACAACGCTGGTTTTATTACCTGGTTCGGCAAGCTGATAGCTCAAGGCTTGCAGGGATTCTCAACCACGGTGGTGACGGTGCTGTTGGTGATGGGCTAGTAAAACCGGTTTTCCGGTCTTGATTTACGGCAAAGCGGCGACGGCTTAACCACCTGAGCTAAAACCGTAAAAATATTCTTGACCGGTTAACCGACTCTCCCTATAGTAGCGCCCCGTTGCACTGAGTAACGCGCAACGTACGGTGAGGTGTCTGAGTGGCTGAAGGAGCACGCCTGGAAAGTGTGTATACGCGTAAGTGTATCGAGGGTTCGAACCC
>NZ_JBKJYW010000301.1:0-3130 GCF_046715635.1 Serratia sp. (in: enterobacteria) | reverse complement strand
CTAAACCGTCCGCCCCAAAGTGCCATAATCTTGCTCCTGAATAAGTATGCGAAAGGGCGCAGCATGCTGCGCCCCTCAAATTGACGCTAAACCAACGACGTTACTTTTTCTTCTCGTTCAACGCGCGAATACGGGAAGAGAGCGAGAACAGACGGATAAAGCCACCCGCATGGCTGTGATCGTAAACTTCATCTTCGCCAAAGGTCGCAAATTCTTCTGAGTACAGGCTGTTGGCCGATTTCTTCTGGATCGCCGTCACCTGGCCTTTATACAGCTGCAATACCACTTCGCCGTTAACTTCTTCCGCCAGCGCTTGTGCAGAAGCCTGGATGGAACGACGCAGCGGAGCAAACCAGCGGCCATCGTAGACCACGTAGGACATTTCCAGGCCCAACTGCTCACGCCATTTAAAGCTATCACGATCCAGTACCAACTGCTCGACCCCACGCAGCGCAGCAACCATAATGGTGCCTCCTGGGGTTTCATAGCAACCACGGGATTTGATGCCTACCAAGCGGTTTTCCACGATATCGATACGGCCCACGCCATGTTTGGCACCCAGCACGTTCAGGGTTTCCAGACATTTGTACGGGCTCATCGCTTCACCGTTAACGGCAACCACGCAGCCTTTCTCTACGGTGACGGTCACCTGTTCTGGCTTGTCCGGTGCTTCCAACGGATCGACAGTCCAGACCCAGCAATCTTTGTTTGGCGCATTCCACGGGCTTTCCAGCACGCCGCCTTCGGTAGAGATATGCCAGGCGTTTTCGTCACGGCTGTAGATCTTCTCCAGCGAAGCGGTGGTTGGAATATTACGCTCTTTCAGGTAATCCAGCAGGGCCTCACGGGAACGCAGGTTCCACTCACGCCAAGGCGCAACCACCTTCAGGTGCGGAGCCAATGCGGTATAGGTGGTTTCGAAACGCACCTGATCGTTGCCTTTACCGGTAGCCCCGTGGCACAGCGCATCAGCACCGACTTTCAGCGCCAGCTCAACCTGAGCTTTGGCAATGATTGGACGCGCCATTGAGGTACCCAGCAGGTAGCTGCCTTCGTACAGTGCGCCGGTCTGCAGCACCGGATAAACGTAGTCACGGATAAACTCTTCACGCAGATCGACAACATGACACTCAGAGGCACCGGATTGCAGAGCTTTCTGCTCAACGCCTTCCAGATCGCCGCGCTCCTGGCCGATGTCCGCTACGAAGGCTACCACTTCACAGCCACCGTAGTTCTCTTTCAGCCATGGAATGATGGCCGAAGTATCCAGACCGCCGGAGTACGCCAGAACGATTTTCTTGATGCCTTTGTTTTGCATTGTGTTATTCCTTGTTAATTCTAAATTTAAGCGAGGATCCGGGTGCCAATCGACACACCATTAAACAGAGCAGGAAGCTTTTCGGCATTACGCCAGCTGGCGATATCCACCGGGCGGCCAAGGGTACGTGCAGCATCCAGCGCCGCATTAACCTTCACCACCATACCATCGGTAATGATGCCTTGAGCAATCAGTTGCTCGGCTTTTTGTGCTGTCATTTCCGCGATGCGCTGCCCTTTGCCGTCGAGAATACCGCTGACATCCGACAGCAAGATTAAATCCGCCCCCAGCGTGGCGGCCAAAGCCGTCGCAGCCTGATCGGCGTTCACGTTCATCAGTTGCCCTTCGGCAGTAATGCCGATGGAGCTGACCACCGGCAGGTAGCCAGCGCCCAACAAGGTATTGAGCAGCGCGGGCGTTCCTGGTACTGCGTGGCCCACGTGGCCCAACGCTGGGTCCAGTTGGGTAACCGCAACGCTGCCACCGTCTGCCAGGCTCAGGCCAACGGCATTAATTTTGTGCTTCACCGCCCAGGCCAGCAGAGTTTTATTGGCGGTCCCCGCCAGTGCGCCGGTGATGATGTCGATCTGATCGGCAGGAGTAACGCGCAGGCCGTTCTTCTTCACTACCGGAAGGGAGAGCTGCTTCATCAGCTCATCCACTACGCAACCACCACCGTGGACGATCACCAGCGGGCGCTGATGTTCCTGGCGATAGACATCCAGCGCGGTAAACAAACGCTCCAGCGCTTCTTCACTGTCCAGTAGCACGCCACCTAGTTTGATAATCAATGGATTCATTGCTGTTTACTCACGCTGATTTAAAGTAAGGATTGGGTTTCAGGGAAGCCGAAACGGATATTCAGACACTGCACCGCCTGGGCCGCCGCACCTTTCAACAGGTTATCTTCTGCGGCTACGACGATCAGATGCTCGCCCTGCACGGCAAAGCCGATATCACAGAACGGCAGGCCCACCACGGATTTCAGTGCTGGCACCCCTTGGTCGTACAGCCGCACCAGCGGTTTATCGTCGTAAGCCGCATGGTAAGCCGCCGCCACGTCCTGCGCAGTGACGCCCTTGTTCAGGCGGCAGGTGATGGTTTCCAGAATACCCCGTGGGAAGTTACCCAGATGTGGCGTAAAGACGACCGGCACCCCGAGATGGGCAGAAATTTCTGGCTGATGACGGTGATTGAACAGGCCGTAAGGTTGCAGGCTGACTTCACAGAAACTGGTCGTGACGCTGGCTTTACGCCCCGCACCGCTCACGCCGCTGACGGCATTGATGACCGGCCATTGATCCAGGTTCAGCAATTGCTTGTCGAGCAGCGGTTTGAGCGCCAGCTGCGCCGCCGTGGGGTAGCAGCCCGGCACGGCAATCAGCTGCGCCTGCTTGAGTTTTTCGCTCTGCCACTCCGCCAGGCCGTAAACCGCCTGCGCCAGCCAGTCGGCATGCTGGTGTGTAAAACCATAATACTGCTGATAAAAATCAGCATCCTGTACGCGGAAGGCGCCGGAGAGATCGAACACCACACAACCAGCGGCCAGGAATGCTGGCGCGATGTCGTGGCTCACCTCATGGGCGGTCGCGAGGAAAACAACGTCGATGCCTTTTGCCGCGGCGGCAACGTCAACCAGCGGTTGTAATGGCAGATCGACGATGCCTTTTAATTGAGGGTGCAGTTCGGAAAGCAATTTTCCTGCATCTGCACTTTGCGCTGAAACCGCTAAAGCGGTTATGTTCATGTGTGGGTGGCGATTCAGGTAAGCCGTGAGCTCTGCTCCGGCATAACCGCTGGCACCAACAATCA
>NZ_JBKJYW010000300.1:0-12531 GCF_046715635.1 Serratia sp. (in: enterobacteria) | reverse complement strand
GTGCCGGACATAAACACTTCGTCCGCCAGATACAGAGACTCACGGGAAAGCACTTGCTCGCGCACTTCGAAGCCCATGTCTTTTGCCAGCTTGATGATCGCGTCACGCGTGATACCAGGCAGGGCAGAAGAGGTGAACGGTGGAGTAAACAGCACGCCGTCTTTCACTTCAAACAGGTTCTCGCCTGCGCCTTCGGAGATATAGCCGTGAACGTCCAGCGCGATGCCTTCCTGATAGCCGTGGCGGCGTGCTTCGCTGCCCACCAGCAGTGAGGAAAGGTAATTGCCCCCGGCTTTCGCCGCGGTAGGAATGGTGTTCGGTGCCACACGGTGCCAGGAAGAGACCATCGCATCGATACCTTGGTCCAGCGCTTCTTCACCCAGATACGCGCCCCAAGGAAACGCCGCGATAATCACGTCGGTTTTATAGCCAGCCGGTGGGTTAACGCCCATGCCAACATCACCAACAAACACCAAAGGACGAATATAAGCACTGACCAGATTGTTTTTACGCAGCGTGGCACGGCAGGCTTCCATCAGCTCATCGACGCTTTGCGTTACCGGCATCCGGTAAATTTTGGCTGAGTCATGCAGACGCTGCATATGTTCACGGTGGCGGAATACTACCGGACCTTGATGGGAGTCATAGCAGCGAACTCCTTCAAATACCGACGTCCCGTAGTGCAGCGCATGCGACATTACGTGAACCTTGGCATCGGCCCAGGGAACCATCTCACCATTGAACCAAATATAATCGGCTTTCTTCGTCATTATTCTGTTCCTTTTGCGCCATCAGGCGCGTATTTGTTGTGATGATTGTTGCTGGATCTCAACGCTGGAGACATCCATCAGTTTGCTTAACTGAGATGACAGTAAATCCACAGGGCGTTGGCTGGCAACGGTCAATTCAATATTTATATCGTCGCTATTGCTGCCCGAAGCCATATTCATAGCACAGACCTGGAAACCACGGTGACGGACAACGCGCAATACGCGCTCTAATATTTCAGGGCGGAAGCGGGCCTGGATCGAGAGTTGATGCTGCATCATGATACTTTCTCCAACATGGTTTCGTTGCCTGCGCCCGGCGGCACCAGCGGCCAGACGTTCTCGAGTTCATCAATGGAAACCTGCAGCAGATAAGGCCCTTCGCTGTTGAGCAAGGTATCGAGCGCGTCTGCGACCTGGTCTTTGCGGGTAATACGTTGGCCGGGGATGCCGAAGGCGCTGGCCAATATCAGGAAATCGGGGTTATCGGAGAGGTTGGTTTCGCTGTAACGGCCATCAAAGAACAGTTGCTGCCACTGGCGAACCATCCCCAAACGCTGGTTATCCAGTAACACGATTTTCAGCGGTAACTGTTTGCGTTTGATGGTGCCCAGCTCCTGCACGTTCATCATGAAGGAACCATCCCCGGACACGCAGATCACCATGTCCTCCGGGCGCGCCATCTGCGCCCCTACCGCTGCGGGGATACCGAAGCCCATCGTCCCCAGCCCGCTGGAGGTGATGAAGTTCTCTGGGCGTTCAAAGCTCATGTGCTGCGCTGTCCACATCTGGTGCTGGCCCACGTCGGTGGTTACTACGGTATTGGCCGGTTTGCGTTCAGAGAGTTGCTTGAGCAGCAACGGAGCATAGATCGGTTGGCCAGGATGGTCGTAACGCCAAGGGTGGGTTTCTTTCAGCTCCGCCACCCGTTGCAGCCAAGGGGCGATCTGCATCGGCTGTTGCAGAGCTGGCAGCAGGGTTCTCAGATCCCCTTGCAGGGCCACATGCGCCTGACGCAGCTTGCTCATTTCCGCCGGGTCGATATCCATGTGGATCACCTTGGCCTGCGGTGCGAAGGCATTCAGCTTGCCGGTTACCCGGTCGTCAAAACGCGCTCCCACGGCGATCAGCAAATCGCACTCCTGCACGGCGAAGTTGGCAGCTTTGGTGCCATGCATACCCAACATGCCGAGATAATACGGATGGTTGGCATCCGGTGCGCCCAGGCCTTTCAAGGTCGCCACGGTTGGGATCTGCGTCAGCTCGACAAATTCCCGTAATGCCGGGACTGCCTGCGCCATCCCTACGCCACCACCCACATACAGCATCGGCTTCTTCGCCTGTGCCAGCAGTTGCGCAGCCATAGCCAGCTCTGCTGTGGGATGTTCGAACTGATCTTCTACCGGCATCAGATGAGGAGGCAAATCACCCTGCGCCAGTTGGATGTCTTTCGGGATGTCGATCAGTACCGGGCCTGGGCGGCCGCTGGTGGCGATGGCAAAAGCCTCTGCCATGATCCCGGGCAGCGCTTCCAGCGACTCCACCAGGAAACTGTGTTTGGTACAGGCCAGAGACAGGCCCAGAACATCGATCTCCTGAAAAGCATCGGTACCGATAAGCGCAGAGCCGACCTGACCGGTGATCGCAACCACTGGCACCGAGTCCAGCAACGCATCCGCCAACCCGGTGATCAGGTTGGTCGCACCAGGGCCCGAAGTGGCGATACAGACGCCAACCTTGCCGCTGGAACGGGCATAGCCAATGGCCGCAATCGCCGCCCCCTGCTCATGACGACACAGCAGATGTTCAACCCCGCCGTCATACAACGCATCGTAGACCGGCATGATCGCACCACCGGGATAGCCGAATACCTTGTCTACCCCCTGCGCACGCAACGCTTGAACTACCCACTGAGCACCATTCATGGTTATTTCCCCGCCTTGTTGCGGGAAGTGCAGGATTTTATTCTGTTGGTCATTCTCTGCTCCTTGTTCACATTTTCTTGGCATAAAAAAACCCCCGGACCTTTTGGGTGCGGGGGTTATCTTGCGATTCCGGCTTGTTTTCTAAGCCTTTCTTCGTCCAAGTGCAGCCCCGCACGGTGGGATAATAATCACCACCACGCTAATCACGACTAGGCTAATCACTTGGGCTAGGGCTTTCATAATCGGTTTGTTCACTGTGCTCGTTTCGAACTAATGCCTACAGAGTTACCATAGCAGCCGGTAACCTGACAACACTTTTTTTGCGTTATTATTCTTCGCCACTGGGTCAAAGCTGCAACAAAGCGCATGAAATTCAAACGCTAACACCAGCACCAGGCGCTTTACTTTCCACCGCGATCGCTTTACCGCGCGTATCCTTGCCAAAATACACCAGCACCGCGATCACGATCGCCACCGTCCCGGCGATCATTGCCATCGCCAGACCGTAGTTTTGCCCATGATGTTCTGCAATCGTGGCCTGCAAAGTGGCATTCACCGAAGCAATCAGGTTACCCAGTTGGTAAACAAACCCCGGCAGCACCGCGCGGGTATTCGCTGGTACCAGTTCGTTGAGGTAGGTTGGGATCACCCCCCACGCGCCCTGCACCATGAATTGCATCATGAATGCCCCCAGCCCCAGCATCAGCGAACCGCTGGCGAATGCCCACAGCGGGATCACCGGTATCGCCAGTAGGGCAGCAATAATTATGGCTTTCTTACGACCAATTTTTTCCGACAGGGCACCAAAGAAAATACCGCCGATAATGGACGCGATATTGTAGCTAATGGCGATGATACTGACGGTTTTAGGATCGAAACCGTGCTGAATTTTCAGGAAAGCCGGATACATATCCTGGGTGCCGTGGGAGAAGAAATTAAACGCCGCCATCAGCAGCACCAGATAGATACACAGCTTCCAATGGCTCTTTAGGACTGGCAGCAAAGCGGAGCTTTCTTTACGTGCCCGCGCTGCAAGCCACACTGGGGACTCCTCAACACAGAAGTAGATAAACGGCAGCAACAGGATTGGCGCAGCCCCAATCACAAACATGCCGCGCCAACCAACCACTTCAAACAGCAAACCGTAGGCCACCGCCGCCAGCAGATAGCCAAACGGATACCCCGCCTGGAAGATACCGGACATCAGGCCGCGCGAACGGTCTGGGATACTTTCCATCGCCAGCGAAGAGGCCACGCCCCAGATGCCGCCCATCGCCACGCCGTAAAGCACACGCAGCAACAGGAAGACGGTCAAAGAAGGAGCGGCCGCCGAGAACAGCTCAAATACCGAGAAAAACACGATATTCAACATCAGGATCGGTTTACGACCGTACTTTTCCGCCGCACGGCCAAAGATCAGAGCACCAATCGGGCGTACCGCCAACGTCAGCAGGATCGCCAGGGTGACTTCTTCCATCCCCACCTGAAAAGCCTGAGCAATATCGCTGAGCAGGAAGACCAGCACGAAGAAATCGAAAGCGTCGAGCGTCCAGCTTGAAAAACTGGCAATTGCCGCATTGCGTTGCAGCGGAGTCCAACCAAACATAGTGTTATCCCTACCGTAGAGTACGAATCATCAGATTTAGCGGCGGCCGCAGCGGGTGCGGTAGCGGTCGGGGCTTTGTTAAAGAAGTGATTTTTATTTTAAACAATTGTTAAATACACCCATTAGCCCGGCTGTTGCAACTTGGTTAGCTTGCTAATTTGTTGCAACCTTGCGGTAATTGTTAATGGGTATTACAGCAAAATGCGTACCGGCTCGAAAAAATTTATAACCTGATGAAATAAAATAATTTTAATATTGTATCGCTACGCAAGTTGATGAAGCCTAGCGCGCGGCTATCGGGCAGTTCCCGCATCATGTTGCCTTCAGCGAGGAGAGCAATATGTCACTGGCGGTAATCTATACCCGTGCCACGATCGGCGTGCAGGCGCCATCGGTCATGGTTGAAGTCCATATCAGCAACGGATTACCCGGCCTCACGCTGGTCGGCCTGCCGGAAACTACGGTGAAAGAAGCCCGCGACCGGGTGCGCAGCGCACTGATCAACAACGGCTTCACCTTTCCGGCCAAACGTATCACCGTCAATCTGGCCCCGGCCGATCTGCCTAAGGAAGGGGGGCGTTACGATTTGCCCATTGCGCTAGCCATTCTGGCGGCCTCGGAGCAACTGCCCGCCGATAAGTTGGCGCACTATGAGTTTCTGGGTGAATTGGCGCTTTCCGGCGCATTGAGAGCGGTGCACGGTGCCATTCCGGCGGCAATAGCGGCTGCCGAGGCCAAACGTGAGCTGATCCTGGCGGCGGCCAACGGCAAAGAAGCTGGGTTGCTTCCCCACAGCACGACCCGAGTCGCGGAGCATTTGCTGGAGGTTTGCGCCTTTTTGCAGGGCAAGGGAGATCTGCCGATCGCCGTAGCGCCTCCTGCGGCTGCCACGTCAACGGAAACGGCCGATCTACAGGAGGTCATAGGCCAGGAGCAGGCAAAGCGAGCATTGGAAATTGCCGCGGCCGGGGGCCACAACCTATTGCTGCTTGGCCCACCGGGTACCGGCAAAACCATGCTGGCCAGCCGCCTCAACGGTTTGCTGCCGCCGTTAAGCGACCGGGAAGCGCTGGAAAGCGTCGCCGTTGCCAGCTTACTGCATCACCCTGATGAAACCCTGCCGTGGCGCCAGCGGCCGTTCCGCGCCCCACACCACAGCGCGTCGATGGCCGCCCTGGTTGGGGGCGGTTCCCTGCCACGGCCAGGGGAAATCTCCATGGCGCACAACGGTGTCTTGTTTCTGGATGAGTTGCCAGAATTTGAACGGCGAGTGTTGGATGCGCTGCGTGAGCCGCTGGAATCCGGTGAAATCGTCATCTCACGCGCTAGCGCCAAGGTACGCTTCCCTGCCAGGGTGCAACTGATTGCGGCGATGAACCCCAGCCCAACCGGGCACTATCAAGGAGTCCACAACCGCACGCCTCCACAGCAAATCTTGCGCTACCTCGGCAGGCTTTCCGGCCCCTTTCTCGATCGATTTGATTTGTCGATTGAGGTGCCACTGCTGCCACCGGGCGTGCTGGCCAAGCAGCAGCATGCGGGGGAAAGCAGCCAACAGGTACGCCAACGGGTGCTGGTGGCGCGCGAGCGACAGCTGGCACGGGCTGGTAAAGTGAATGCGCTGTTGAGTAACCGCGAGGTGGATCGGGATTGCCATTTGCCTGCAGCGGAAGCGGAGTTTTTGGAGAAAACGCTGAGCCAACTGGGATTATCGGTTCGAGCCTGGCATCGCATCCTGAAAGTGGCACGCACGCTGGCCGATTTGGCAGGGGAACAACAGATTGATAAACGTCATCTCAGCGAAGCGCTCAGCTATCGCAGTATGGATCGCCTACTGCTGCAGCTACACCGCAGCCTGGAATAAAAAATGGGGCCGAATGGCCCCATGATGATCAATCGTCGCTTTCAGTGTAGTCTTCTACCGCATCAGCCTGCGGCTTGCCACCTGACAGCGTATGGAATTTTTTCGGGCGGCGGGTGCGCGCCAGATATTTAGACCATACTTTTTCTTGCTCGGTCACCGGTTCACGCTCACCGCGACACACTGCAACGAACAGCTGCTCTTCTTCAGTGGCTGGCTGGCGTTTGCCGGCATCCAACTCGTTGAACGCATACCCGAAACGCTCTAGCAATTGCGCTTCTTTAATGGTGAAATCGCCGTGGCGGGAGAACCCGCGAGGATAGTTTTTATTATCAAAAAAACGACTGTTAGTGGTGAAGCTATCCGCCATCTGACACGCTCCTAATTCTCTCATGGCCGTGCTGTTTATGGCGCGGAGTATTAGATAGGCTTGACATCGTGTAAAACAAAACATTTAAATCTTAACGATAAAAAATTTTGGAGATAGGTGTGGATACCGAATTACTGAAAACCTTTTTGGAGGTCAGTAGAACAAGACACTTTGGCCGCGCAGCGGAATCCCTGTACTTAACGCAGTCTGCCGTGAGTTTCCGTATCCGCCAGCTAGAAACTCAATTAGGGGCGAATTTATTCACCCGCCACCGCAACAACATCCGCCTCACGCCAGCAGGAGAGAGGCTGTTGCCCTATGCCGAGAGCCTGATGAACACCTGGCAGTTGGCAAAGAAAGAGGTGGTGCGATCGCTACAGCACAGCGAACTTTCTATCGGTGCTACCGCGTCGCTATGGGAAGCTTACCTCACGCCCTGGCTACAATCGCTCTACCAGCAGCGGGAGGCCTTGCAGCTCGAAGCCAGGGTGGCACTGCGCCATTCTTTGGTGAAACAACTACATGAAAGACAGCTCGATTTGCTAATCACCACCGAGCCGCCAAAGATGGATGAGTTGGCCAGCCAGCTATTGGGTAACTTCTCGCTACGCCTGTTTTCCTCGTCAATTAGCGACAAACCAGCCCCAATGCCTTACATCAAACTGGAATGGGGTGCCGATTTTCACCAACAGGAAGCCCGCATGCTTGAGGGCGACAACATGCCCGTGCTGACCACCACTTCGGCACATCTGACGCGCCAATTGCTGGAAACGACCGGTGGCTGTGCATTTCTCCCCAGCCAGTGGGAAAAAGAGTACCCTCAGCTGATCGCCGTTGCTGACTCGCAGCCGATCATCCGCCCGCTTTATGCCGTCTGGCTGCAAAACAGCGACCAGCAGCCGTTAATCCGCCAACTGCTGAAAATACCTTTAAATACCACAACCTGAGCCGCTATGACGGCTTTAGGCGTGGATGCCGGGGTTTCGCCCGTCTGGTCTGCCAAAAGGCGCTCATCGCCTTCTGGAGGCCGATGAAGCAGAACAGCAGGATACCGATGACGATTTTGGTCCACCAGGAACTGAGCGATCCATCGAAAGTGATGTAACTCTGGATTAAGCCCTGGATAAGCACGCCAAACAAGGTGCCTAAAATGGTGCCGACGCCGCCGGTCAGCAACGTTCCCCCAATGACGACCGCCGCAATGGCATCCAGTTCAACACCGCTGGCAGCCAGCGCATAACCAGCGGAAGTGTATAGCGAGAAAATAATGCCGGAGAGAGCCGCCAGCGTGCTGGAAAGCATGTAAATCTGGATGGTTGTACGCCGTACTGGCACCCCCATCAGCCCAGCGGAGACCGGATTCCCCCCGATGGCATAGACGTTATGGCCAAAACGGGTGCGATGCGCCAGGATCATGCCAATCGCCACGACCAGCAGCATTACCAGCGCCAATAAGGTAAATCGGCCACCGCCGGGGACTTTCCAGGCATAGTTTGCCAGCGTGGCATACAACGGGTGATCGATCGGCAAAGACTCTTCTGACACGATAAAACTCATGCCGCGCACGAAGAACATCCCCGCGAGCGTGATGATAAATGCAGGTAATTTCAGCACGTCGATGATCCACCCCATCAGCGCACCAAATGAGGCCCCCATCAGCAAGGCAATGACAAATGCATAACCTGGAGCAATACCATAAGTGCCAATCAGCTTGGCCAGCAGTACGCCGGTAAAGGCGATCACCGAACCCACCGAAAGATCGATGCCCCCTGAAAGGATCACAAAGGTCATGCCCACGGCCACAATGCCGAGAAAGGCGTTATCGGTCAGCAGATCGCACCAGACGCGGGTGGAAGCAAAACTGGGGAATTGGCTAAGGCAAAAGGCGTAGCCTAGCAGGAAAACCGCAATAGTGATCAATAGGGGAAGGTTACGTTTCATCATGATTTACGTCTCCGCCACAGCCGCTGTAATGACACACTGGGGGATTGCACCAGCAATACGGCTAATACCACCACCGCTTTCAACACCAGGTTAAACTCCGGTTTATAGCCCGAAAGCAGAATTCCAGTATTCATACCCTGAATGATTAACGCCCCCACCACCGAGAGCAGCAGATTAAAACGCCCGCCCAGCAGTGACCCACCGCCAATCACCACGGCCAGGATCGCATCCAGTTCGAGCCACAAGCCCGCATTGTTGGCATCCGCACCGCGGATATCCGCCGTGACGATAACCCCTGCCACCGCCGCGCACAGGCCGCAAATGATATACACCGCAATGATCACCCAGCGAGTACTGACGCCAGCATTACGTGCCGAGCGTAAATTGATACCGACCGCCTCAATAAACAGCCCCAAGGCGGTTTTGCGGGTCACTAGCCAAATCAGCAGCAGCATGAGGGCGGCAATGATCACTGGCATCGGCAGATACATCAGCGCACCGCTACCAAGCTTGGCTAATCCTTCACTCTCAAAGGTGACGATTTGTCCTTCGGTAATCAACTGCGCGATACCGCGCCCAGCCACCATCAACATCAGAGTGGCGACGATCGGCTGGATTTGCAGCACCGCGACCAAAAAGCCGTTCCACAGGCCACATAACGCCCCCACTGCTAATGCGGCCCCCAGGATGTACGCCAATGGGTAGCCAGCGCTGGTCATGGTGGCGGCAGTCGCCCCGGCAATCGCCATCACCGCACCGACGGAGAGATCGATCCCACCGGTGGCGATCACTAGCGTCATACCCAAGGCAAGCAGTGCCACGGGGGCACCGCGATTAAAAATATCAATCACGCTGCCGAACAGGCGGCCATCCTGGATATGGATTGAAAAGAAATGGGGAGCGACCAGGCTATCGATAAGCAAAATTACCGCCAGTGCCCCCAACTGCGTCGCTCCGGCAGGCATTACCCACCTTACTTTGCGCGGTCCACCGGTCATGGGAAAACTCCTGTGGTTCATGCTGCCCCCTGTTGCACGGCAATGGCCTGCATAATGGCGGGAACCGTAATGGCATCATGCTCAAGCTGCGCCACATGTTTTCTATCGCGTAATACCACAATGCGATCGGCATAGCCTGCCAGCTCTTCCAACTCGGAGGAGATCACCAGCAGTGCCAACCCTTCATCACAAAGCCGTTCAATCAGGCGGATAATTTCCGCATGGGCCCCCACGTCAATGCCACGCGTTGGCTCATCCAGGATCAGGAAACGGGGTTTAGTCGCCAGCCAGCGGGAAAGCAGTACCTTCTGTTGGTTACCGCCGGAGAGGTACTGGATTTGCTGCTCCGGCCCCGGCGTGCGGATCCCCAGCAGTTTGATGAAATCCTCCGCAATTCGGGTTTGCTCGCGCAGCGGGAGAGGCCGTAACCAACCGCGCTGCGCCTGTAATGCCAGAATAATGTTTTCCCTTACCGTAGCTGCACCGACAATACCGTCGGTCTTACGATCCTCTGGGCAATAGCCAAATCCCAGGCTAGCCGCTTTACGGGGCGTTGGGATGGCCACCGTTTTGCCCTCAACCTTCGCTGTACCTTTATCCCGTGCCTTAATACCGAAGATCAGTTGTGCCGTTTCGGTACGCCCCGATCCCAATAGACCGGCCAGGCCGACAATTTCCCCTGGTCGTAGCGCCAGGTCAAAGGGCTCAACCATACCGCGTCGGCCATAACCGCTAAACTCCACCAACGGCGGAGCCTGTACCGCCTGATGTGCGCTGCGTTTAAGCAGTGTTTCATCAAAGCTGTGGCCAAGCATCATCTGCACCAACTCGAGCCGTGGCAGCTCGGCGGTGACACGGGTCCCGACCAGCTTGCCGTTACGCAACACCGTAATACGATCGCTGATGCGGTAAACCTGCTCGAGAAAATGGGTGACGAAGATCATCCCCATTCCCTGAGATCGCAGTTGGCTAAGAATATCCAGCAGCATGGTGACTTCCTTGGCATCCAGGCTAGCTGTGGGTTCATCCAGGATCAGCACCTTGGCGGAGAGATCGACGGCGCGAGCAATCGCGACAATTTGCTGAATGGCGATAGAGTAGTTGCCCAGCGGCTGGCTGACATCCAGCGGTAAGCCATAGCCTTCCAGCAGCTTACGGGCATTACGCAACATGGTTTTTTGATCGATCAGGCCAAAGCGGGTGGGTTCGCGGCCGATAAACAGATTGGCGGCCACCGAGATATTAGGCAGCAGGTTAACTTCCTGATAGACGGTGCCAATCCCCAACGATTGCGCCTGGGCCGTATTCTGCGGCGCAATCGCGGTGCCTTCTAGCCAGATCTCACCGGCGGAGCGTTTGTAAACACCGGTCAATGCCTTAATCAGCGTGGACTTGCCCGCGCCGTTTTCCCCAAGAAGCGCCACCACCTCACCGCGTTGTAGTGTGAAATCAACCTGCTCCAGCGCTTTTACACCTGGAAACTCCACGGATAACCCGTTTATCGCCAATAATGCTGCCTGAGGTGTGGCCATTATCTGCTCCGTCTGTTAACGATCAATATCCCATGCTTTTCTTCATATCGTATTCCTGTCTGGCAGTTTCAGGCTGCAGCAGTTTCGACTCGGTCTGGATAAATTTCTGTGGCTGTGTGCCGTCTTTTTTCAATGCAATCAAGGCATCAAACGCAGGTCCTGCCATATTTGGCGTCAGTTCAACCGTGGCGTTGGCTTCCCCTTCCATCATCGCTTTAAAGATATCCGGCACGCCGTCGATGGAAACAACCTTGATCTGTGAGCCCGGTTTGAGACCGGCTTCTTTGATCGCCTGGATGGCACCAATGGCCATATCGTCGTTATGTGCATAGACGGCACAGATGTTTTTGCCGTTCTGTTCAGCCTTGATAAAGCTTTCCATCACTTCTTTACCCTTGCTGCGAGTAAAGTCGCCAGACTGCGAGCGGATGATTTTGACGTTGTCGGCAGAGGCAATACCGTCCGCAAAGCCTTTCTTACGGTTAATGGCCACGCTGGACCCGACGGTGCCTTGTAGTTCCACCACGTTACAGGGCTTGCCTGCAACGGCTTTCACTAGCCATTCGCCTGCGACTTTCCCTTCATGAACACTGTCAGAGGCGACGGCAGCGGTATACAGCGAGGGATCGTTCACTTCGATCATACGATCCAGCAGGAAGACGGGAATTTTGGCCTCTTTCGCTTCCTGCAATACCGGAGTCCAACCGGTGGCCACCACCGGCGCAATGAAGATGGCGTCAACGCCCTGAGCAATAAAGGATCTCACCGCCTTGATCTGGTTTTCCTGCTTTTGCTGTGCATCGGCGATTTTCAGCGTAATACCCCGTTTTTCCGCCTCCTGCTTCGCCACTTTGGTTTCTGCCGAACGCCATCCTGATTCAGAACCAATCTGAGAAAAGCCGACAACCAAGGGGGCAGCCTGCGCCGCTCCCATCAACACACCGCTTACGGCGGCCGCTAACAGTAAACGCTTAACCATGTTTTTCTCCTCGCTCTGCCTGAATCGGTCAGACAGAGATGGCTGTGGGTATATTCGCTTTCATCGAGTGTGCCCAAAAAACTCGTGGGGCTTATAAGGTGTAGCTGAAATGCAGACGGGAATGATGAGCGCTATCACAGCACGGGATTACAACCATTTTGTGCATAGATACAGCTAGAAATGTCTAAATTGGGAACGATTTCGGCGGGAATTTTGTACGCGTTAGCGGGAGGACGGGCAATTTTAGGCGGGCAGAAAGCAAAAAAAACCCTTCGCTTTCGCAAAGGGTTTCTAATATGGCAGGGGCGGAGAGACTCGAACTCGCGACACCCGGTTTTGGAGACCGGTGCTCTACCAACTGAGCTACGCCCCTAAATTACGCTTAACATTATGCCTGCTAACAGTAGCAGGCATAATTTAAATAAGTGGCGGAACGGACGGGGCTCGAACCCGCGACCCCCTGCGTGACAGGCAGGTATTCTAACCAACTGAACTACCGCTCCACCGATTCTTTTACGTCGCATCTTTCGATGCTGGCAAAACCACCTT
>NZ_JBKJYW010000299.1:0-24254 GCF_046715635.1 Serratia sp. (in: enterobacteria) | reverse complement strand
CTGATCATGACCGTGATTGCCCTGGGCTTCGGCTGGCATCTGGTGGCGTCAATCGGTGGGGCAGACATGCCGGTGGTGGTGTCGATGCTGAACTCCTACTCCGGTTGGGCAGCGGCGGCGGCAGGCTTTATGCTGAGCAACGATCTGCTGATCGTGACCGGTGCGCTGGTCGGCTCTTCCGGTGCGATCCTGTCTTACATCATGTGTAAGGCGATGAACCGCTCCTTCACCAGCGTGATTGCCGGGGGTTTTGGTACCGATGGTTCCTCAACCGGCGACGCAGAAGAGATGGGCGAATACCGCGAAACCACGGCGGAAGAAGTGGCCGAACAGTTGCGTAACTCCACCTCGGTGATCATCACCCCAGGTTACGGCATGGCGGTGGCACAGGCGCAGTATCCGGTCGCGGAAATCACCGAGAAGCTGCGCGCGCGCGGCATCAAGGTGCGCTTTGGTATTCACCCGGTAGCGGGCCGTTTACCGGGCCACATGAACGTGCTGCTGGCGGAAGCCCGCGTGCCGTATGATGTGGTGCTGGAAATGGACGAAATCAACGATGACTTCCCGGACACCGATACCGTCTTGGTCATTGGTGCTAACGACACGGTGAACCCGGCGGCGTTGGAAGATCCGCGCAGCCCAATCGCCGGTATGCCGGTGCTGGAAGTGTGGAAAGCGCAAAACGTTATCGCGTTCAAACGCTCGATGAATACCGGCTATGCCGGTGTGCAGAACCCGCTGTTCTTTAAAGAGAACACCCAGATGCTGTTTGGCGATGCCAAAGCCAGCGTGGAAGCGATCCTGCGCGCGTTGTAATCAGTCAGTAGTGAACGTAAAAATGCCAGTCATTAAGATGACTGGCATTTTTTTCGCCACTCCAGTAATGGTCCTGACGGAATTTGTGCTTAAATCAACAAAATTTGCGCAACATTTGTGCAATCTAACACATCAGATCACAATAAAGGGGCACAATGAGTTATCTTATGTCCCGATTTCATCCCTTTAACGGATCCTAGACCCATTATGATTATCAAACCTAAGGTTCGCGGCTTTATCTGCACCACCACTCATCCGGTCGGTTGCGAAGCCAATGTTCGTCGTCAGATTGCCTACACCAAAGCGCAGGGCAAGATTGCCAATGGCCCTAAACGTGTGCTGGTGATCGGTGCATCTACCGGTTATGGTCTGGCTTCCCGTATTGCCACCGCCTTTGGCAGCGACGCTGCCACCATCGGCGTATTCTTCGAGAAAGCGGGCAGCGAAGGCAAAACCGCCACCGCTGGCTGGTACAACTCGGCTGCTTTTGATAAAGCTGCTAAAGAAGCTGGCCTGTACGCGAAAAGCGTCAATGGCGATGCCTTCTCCAACGAATGCCGCGCCAAGGTCATTGAGCTGATCAAAGCCGACCTGGGCCAGATCGATTTAGTGGTTTACTCACTGGCTTCCCCGGTGCGTAAAATGCCAGATACCGGCGAAGTAGTGCGTTCCGCGCTGAAGCCGATCGGTGAGGTTTATACCACTACCGCCATCGACACCAACAAAGACCAAATCATCACCGCTACGGTTGAACCGGCGAGTGAAGAAGAGATCCAGAACACCATCACCGTGATGGGCGGCCAGGATTGGGAACTGTGGATGTCGGCGCTGGAAGAAGCTGGCGTGCTGGCCGAAGGGGCCAAGTCTGTTGCCTACTCCTATATCGGTACCGATCTGACCTGGCCAATTTACTGGCACGGTACGCTGGGCCGCGCTAAAGAAGATTTGGATCGTGCCGCTACCGCCATTCGTGGCGATCTGGCTGCCAAGGGCGGCACCGCTCACGTTGCCGTGCTGAAATCCGTGGTCACCCAGGCTTCTTCTGCCATCCCAGTGATGCCGCTGTATATCTCCATGGCCTTTAAGATCATGAAAGAGAAGGGCATTCACGAAGGTTGCATGGAACAGGTTTCCCGTTTGATGCACACCCGCCTGTACGGCGAAGAGATGCCGCTGGACGATCATGCCCGTATCCGTATGGATGACTGGGAACTGCGTGATGATGTGCAGCAGGCCTGCCGCGATCTGTGGCCGTCAATCACTTCGGAAAACCTGAGTGAACTGACCGACTACACCGGCTACAAGCAGGAATTCCTGCGCCTGTTCGGTTTTGGTCTGGAAGAAGTGGATTATGACGCGGACGTGAATCCAGACGTGCGTTTCGACGTGGTAGAGCTTTAATTCCTACTCCAGCACGTAAAACAGGGCCCAATTGGGCCCTGTTTGTTTTTAACACGCTGAAGCATCAATCCTCATCGTCGTGCTCGTCGTCTTCATCCATGACGATCGGGCAGTCGAAGTCATCCGGTTTGAGCACCAGCAGGTCACATTTCAGATGGTTGATCACCTGTTCCGCGGTATTGCCGATAAATGCGGCAGAAATACCGGTGCGGCCCAAGCTACCTAACACCACCACGCCCGCTTGCAAATGCTCGGCCAAATCCGGGATCACTTCTTCCGGCAGGCCTTTCTCCACGTGGGTGAACTCTTCGTTGATATGGAACTTTTGCCGTAACGCCTTCATGGCGATCAGGTGCTGCCCGCGGATCGCATCGTTATAGATGCTGGGGTCGAAATCGGGCAGTTCGATGGCGATATTGATCGGGGTGACCGGGTAGGCTCCCACCAGGTGTACTTCGGTTTGATTAACGTTCTGCGCCAGTTCGAGCGTCTCTTTCACCAGGCGGATATTGAGTGGGTCATGATAAGGCTCTTCGCTGGACAGGTTGACTGCCACCAGTGCTTTACCACCTTCAGGCCAGGGCTGGTCTTTCACCATCCACACCGGGCAAGGACACTTGCGCAGCAGATGCCAGTCCGTTGGGGTGAAGATCACCGATTCCAGCCGGTCGTGCTGATGGGCCATTTTTAACAGTAAATCGTGGTTGCCGCTCAACACTTCCTGAATGATCGCCTCATAGGGGCGGTTATGCCACACCACTTTGATGTCAATGGGGACACCGTCTTCAAGATAAAAGCGGCATTGCTCATTAATCCACGCCGCCCGTTGGCTGATCACCCCTTGCCGCATCGCCGTTCTTTCGTCTGGGGAAAGCAGGGTGGTCATTTCGTATGAGAAATCATAGATAGGAAGGAAGGCCTTAATCCGCCCGCCGTTTCGCTTGGTCAGGTAAACCGCCCGGCGCAGCGCCGGTTGATCGTCCTGATTGGGGTCAATAGCCACCAGAAGATTCTGATACTTCGCCATAGGGCCTCCTTACAGCTGTAGATCAACAATCTGTTCACATACAGAGTAACCCAACATTGAAAAACAGAACAGTGGCAGAGGAGGTTGGGCCAACAATTTCAGTGAATTATTGGCCCGGTGGCGGTTTAGGCGTTAACGGAGACATTGATGCGGGAGGTGCCAGCCAGTTGTGACAGGGCATCGACGTTTTCGATGGTGATGTATTTGCCTTTCACGCTGAGGATTTCGCTTTTCTGGAAGCGCCCCAACAGGCGGCTGATGGTTTCCACCGTCAGGCCCAGATAGTTACCGATATCGCCACGGGTCATGGTCAAGCGGAACTCACGCGGTGAGAAACCCCGTTCGGCAAAGCGGTGCGACAGGTTATAGACGAAAGCGGCCAGGCGCTCTTCGGCGTTTTTCTTCGACAGCAGCAGGATCATATCCTGGTCGCCTTTGATCTCACCGCTCATCAGACGCATGATTTGCTGGCGCAGATTAGGCATTTTGCCAGAGAGATCGTCTAAGGTTTCAAACGGGATCTCACAGACCATGGAGGTTTCCAGCGCTTGCGCGAAGCTTGGGTGCTTCAGGCCACCAATGGCATCAAAGCCCACCAGATCGCCCGCCAGATGGAAGCCGGTGATTTGTTCGTCACCCTGTTCGGTGATGGTGTAGCTTTTGATGGTCCCGGAGCGGATGGCGTACAGTGATTTCAGTTCGTCACCGGCTTTAAACAGCGTCTGACCTTTCTGGATCGGCTTTTTCCTCTCGATGATATTGTCGAGTTGGTCCAGCTCATGCGTATTCAGCGTAAAAGGAATACACAATTGGCTGATGCTACAGTCTTGGCAATGGATCGCACAACCACCTGACTGGATACGACGAATCACGCGTTTTTCCGGGATCATAGATTAAGCTCACGCAATAATTGATATGAGTCAATTTTAACATCTTTTACGGCAGGTGATAAGTACACCAAGAACAAGAACGGCGACATTTTGTGTGATATTTAAACAGGTCTGTTGCCCATCATTCTGTAGCATGCTGATGTTTAGAGATTTATCGACTTCGGAAAAGCCAAGCTGATGTTGACTAAAGCCATATAAAAAACGAATAAGTCCCGCAGAAATAGTCGGCTTTTGCGATAAGTCTTAGTTTTTACAGGGGCATCGGCGGGCGGATAGCCTTCATCCGTGATGATCACGCAGGTTAATGAGTAAATATTTCAACACAAATTTGTGCGGCGAATAGGCTCGGCAGTTATGACGGTAAAGGGCCGGTGAGAACGGGCGCACATGTGCAGCGCCCGCTTGTAAAATCAGGCGCTATTTTTTACCAAACCGTCGTTGGCCGGGACATAGTGCGGAACGTTGTTATGCCCTGGCTGGTCAACCTTGACGATCAGCGTCAACACCGCCGCCACCAGATACAAACCGGTATACACCCACACCACGCCTTCGATATCAAAGAACGGCAGCACTATTGAGGCGATAGCCGGGGCCGCAAAGTTGCTCAGGCCCGCGGAAAGGTTATAGATAGAAATTGCTGCGCCCTTATGGTTAGGCTCCAGCACCGGGAACACGGCGGTCATCGGAACAAAGGCCGCCACGGTGATCCCAAGCATCACAGCAGGCACCAGCGCGATCCAGAAGTTATGGCCAAAATGCACCGGCAGGTAATAAAACGCCAGGCTGGAGATGGCACAACCGATGCAGCCAAACCAGCGCACCTGGCGCAGCCAACCGATTTTCTCCCCCAGAATGCCCCACATAATGTTGGTGAAGATGGTGACAAAGAAGAACACCGCCCAAATTTGTAACCATTCGGACATGCTAAAGCCCAGCCGGCCTACATACAGCATTGGCATAATCACCGCAAAGCCAAACAGCGACAGCGTGTTGATGATGCGGATCAGGCAGGAGAGGAAGATATTGCGGTTGGTGAAAAGGATCGTCACCGCGCGGGAAAGTTCCTTGAGTTTCTCCTGCGGTGACAAATCGGCCTTGGCGCTGGCCTCACCCACATTGCGCAGTAGGAACATCGCCATCACGCCACCGGCAGCCACCCAGGCAATGGCAAACCATAGGGTGCCGGTTTCGCCCATCAACGGAATGGTAAAGCTGGGCAGATAGCTACCGATACAGCCGATGCCGATCGAGTACATCGCCCAGAACCAGCCCATCGCGGAAGAGAGCTGCTGTTTAGGGACGTTCTGCACCACCAACATCACAAACGAATAGATAAACAGCGGATAGGCCAGGCCACGAATGCCGTAAAACAGCAACATCAGCGGGTAGTTACGCATCCCCAGGCCAAACAGCATAAACAGCACGTGCATCACCAGCCACAGGATAAAGCCGATGCGCATCGCCTTTTGTGGCGTGATAATTTCGGCCACTACGCCGGAGCTCCAGGCTGCCAGCGCCGCTGCCAAGCCATACACGGTAAACACCAGCGCCGACTGTGCCGGAGTGAACCCCATATCGGTGATGTGTTTGGACAGAAAAGCCATCTCAAAGCCGTCGCCGCTCATGAAAATGGCGATGGCGATGTAGCCCCAGAATAGGTTCATCGGCAGGCCGAACCAGTGTTTATGTGTTTGTGGCATAACAAACTCCATGATAGGTGTAAGGGTACAGTCTTATTATTTTTTACTGCGCTGGGATCATGCCCGGCGCAGGGCCAATTGTTGTTGATAGAGCTGGCGGTAGGTGACCAGGCGTTCAGCGAGCAGAGGTTGGCGTTCTCCGTCTGGCAGGAAGCGTCGTTCGATGGCGGGTTTGTGGCAAACCTGGTCCACCGTTCCGCCCGCCGCCAGCCATCCCAAGCGCGCCGCGCCTAAAGCGCCACCGGCTTCGCCGCCAAGATGGGTGACCACCGACAGGTTTAGCACGTCAGCCATCAGCTGCGCCCAATGTTCACTGCGAGCGCCTCCGCCGATCAGTGAGCACTGCTCCAGCCGGGTTCCCGCTTGCGAAAGCACGTCCAGGCCGTCTGCCATGCCGAATGCCACGCCTTCCAGCACCGCATAGCCCATCGCCGCACGCTGATGGCTATGAGTCAGGCCGTGGAACGCACCGGTCGCCAGCGGATCGTTGTGCGGCGTCCGTTCGCCGGACAGGTAGGGCAGAAAGAGCGGTGCCAGGCGCTGTTCCGCCAGGTTCATCTGGGCGATTTCGGCCAGCAACGTGGGTTCATTGCTGCCCACCAGTTGACAGAACCAGCGCAGAGCACTGGCGGCGGTCAGCATTACGCTCATCTGATGCCAACGCTCAGGCAAGGCATGGCAAAACGCATGGACGGCGGATTGCGGGTTGGGGCGGAAGCGATCGTTAACGGCAAACAGCACGCCGGAAGTCCCCAGAGAGATAAACGCATCGCCTGGATTAACCGCGCCAATACCCACTGCACTGGCTGCGTTATCTCCGCCACCACCGGCGATGATAATGTTGTCAGCAAGGCCCCAGGAGCGGGCTAGATCGCCTTTCAGTTGCCCGGAGACTTCGCTGCCTTCAACCAGACGTGGCATCTGGTCGCGGTTGAGGCCGCAGGCGGTGAGCAAGGAATCTGACCAGTCCCGTTTGCCTACATCGAGCCATAGCGTGCCTGCCGCGTCGGACATATCGGAAACCTTGTCGCCACTCATCATCCAGCGCAGGAAGTCCTTGGGCAGCAGCACGGTGGCGATTTGCGCGAAGATCTCCGGTTCATGCCTGGCGACCCACAGCAACTTGGGTGCAGTAAATCCTGGCATAGCCAGGTTACCGGCAATGTCATGCAACTGCGGCGCGTTCTGCGTCAATTGTTTGCATTGCTCGGCGCTGCGGGTGTCATTCCATAAAATCGCCGGGCGCAACACCTGATTATCACGGTTGAGCAGCACCGCACCGTGCATTTGACCGGAAAGCCCCAGCGAGCGGATCTGCGGCCACTGTTGCGGGATTTTAGCGCGCAAACGGCTTACCACCGCCTGGGTTGCCCGCCACCAATCGGCCGGATCCTGCTCTGCCCAGTGCGGGTGTGGGCGTTGTACTTCCAACGGTTCACCGGCGCTGGCGATCAGGGTACCGTTGTCATCAATCACCACGGCTTTGATTTCTGAGGTGCCTAAATCGAGTCCTAGATACATGGTTCGCTCCCGTTACTGCGCCAGCCAATGGTTAACCCGATCGATGGAGTGGCGCAGCAGTTGGCTAAAGGCACTGCTGTGTGCCAAGGTGCTGAACAATTTCTCATCTGAGGCAAACACCGCTACCGGATCGGCTGCTTCGAACATCTGGTGGACTGCGGCGGCGTCCAGAATGCCGTCCTGGTATTCATAAGGCAGTTGGCCTTGGTGCCAGCGCTGCATAAAGACAAAGAACAGGGCGGGCAGCATGGCCGTGGCTTGCGGGTCCTGGCCGCGCTGATAACACTCTTGCAGCGTTGGGGTGATGAAACCGGGGATTTTGGAAAAACCGTCGGCAGCGACGCGCTGATTGGTATCGCGAATGTAGGGGTTGCTAAAGCGTTCCAGAACCACGTCACGGTAAGCGGCCAGATCGAGCGGGCTAGGCGTCAGGGAGGGGATCACGTCCTGGGTCACATAGTCGTAAGCCAACTGGTGGATGGCCGGGGTACCGGTGCTTTCATGAATAAAGCTTTGGCCAATCAGCGTGCCGGCCCAGGCAATGCAGCTATGGCTGGCGTTGAGGATGCGGATTTTGGCTTCTTCATAGGGCAGCACCGAGTCGACCATCTCGACGCCGACGTTTTCCAACGCTGGCCGCCCATTGATGAAATCATCTTCGATCACCCATTGGATAAAGGCTTCGCCCATCACTGGCGCACGGTCCTGGAAGCCGGTGGCCTCGGCAACGCGCTCGGCAACTTCCGGTGCGGGACGTGGCGTGATGCGGTCAACCATAGTGTTGGGGCAGCGGGTGTGGCTATCGATCCAGGCAATCAACTCCGGCTCTTTACGCAGTTGCAGGAACTGCATCAGCCCGTGGCGGAAGCGTTCACCGTTATGGCGCAGGTTGTCGCAGTTCAATAACGTGACAGGGTCACCATTAAGCTGCTTTCTGCGCGCCAGCAGTTGCGCCATGGTGCCGTAAATGGTGCGGCAGGCGCCCAGCAGATCGGCCTGAATATCGGCGTTAGTGCGATCCAGATTGAACTGGTTATCCAGATAATAACCCCCTTCGGTGACGGTGAAGGAGATGACGCGGGTTTCTGGTTTAGCTCCCTGCGCGGTCAACGCGGCCAGTTCGTTATCCCAGGGAATGACCTTGCTGATGGAGGTGATGGTTTCATACTGGCGTACGCCCTGTGGGGTGACGGTCTCCAGCACGTACTTGCCTTGCTGCTCAGCCAGCGTATCCAGTAACGGCGTGGCGTCATCGCGGATGTTGGCTAGCGCAATCGACCAGCGGCTATCGCCAGCGGCAATCAGCCGATGCAGATACCAGGCCTGATGAGCGCGATGGAAAGATCCGGCACCGATATGTAGCCAAATGGCCTGGGAAGAGTTCACTGGTTTGCTCATAACGTTCTCCACTAAAGGTTATCTTAGGGCATCGGCCCTTATATTGGGCATTTGCTCTGTTAATGGCGATAGATTAAATAAACTTTTGCCCTTTAAATGGGCTTTAGCTCACAAATGTGCAAAACGACCTCTCCGGCCAGCAGGAATGCCGGTAAAATGGGGCTATCAGGAGTAGCGGGTGGAACAACATGGTCAAACACGATAAGAAGCTGGATCAGGCGGCGCGCGCCGCCTGGATGTATTACGTGGCCGGACAGACTCAGAATGAAATTGCCGAGGCGTTGGGCGTATCGCGCCAGGTTGCGCAAAGGCTGGTAGCATTGGCGATCGACAGCGGTCTGATCAACGTCAACATTTCCCACCCGGTAGGGCGCTGCATGGAGTTATCGTCCCGCCTTTGTGAACGCTATGGTTTAACGCTGTGCCAGGTGGTGCCTAGCCAGGGAATGGAGAGTGCCGGGATAAACCGCGCGGTGGCGGTAGCCGGGGCTGAAGTGATGGCGCAGTTTTTGCGCAGTGAACAGCCACTGAACATTGGCGTTGGCTCAGGCCGCAGCCTGAAGGCGGCGATTGATGAGCTGCCGGAATTGGAGCGGCCACAGCATAGCTGCGTCTCGCTGATCGGTGCGATCGCCGCCGACGGATCCTGCACCCGCTATGACGTACCGCTGTGGATGGCGGAGAAAACCCAGGGCCGCTACTTTATCCTGCCTGCACCGCTGTTTGCCGACAGCGAACAGGATCGCGCCCTATGGTGCAACCACCGCATTTACCGCACGGTGAACGATAAGGCCAGCCAGGCCGATGTGACCTTTATCGGCATTGGCACTATCGAATATCACTGCCCACTACACAAGGATGGATTTATCACCGCAGAAGATGTTGATCGCCTATGCGAATCTAACGCGGTGGCAGAAATGCTGGGCCATTTTATCGATCCGCAAGGCCAACGGGTGGCCAGCGAACTCGATCGGCGGCTAACCAGCGTTAATCTGCACCAACGGCCGGAAAAACCGGTGATTGCGCTGGCAGGTGGCGCGGAAAAACATCAGGCCATTCGTGCTGCCTTGCTAGGCCGCTGGATCAACGGCCTGGTGACGGATGAGGAAAGTGCGTTGGCGCTGCTGGCCGATTAAATCAGATCCTGGGGCAGAAAACCTTCATGTTTCAGCAGCCATTGCTTGCGCTGCACCCCTCCGGCATAACCGGTCAGCGCGCCCTGTGAGCCGATCACTCGGTGGCAGGGAACCACGATACTGATCGGGTTGGTGCCGTTAGCCATGCCAACTGCGCGTGATGCGGTTGGCCTGCCAATGCGCTTGGCCAATTCCCCATAGGTGATGATCTCCCCACAAGGGATTTGCCGCAGTTGCTGCCAGACGGTGCGCTGGAACTCGGTGCCCGCTGTCATTACCGGCACCGTGTCGATCGCTGCCAACTCGCCAGCAAAATAGCGCTGCATTACTTCCGTCAGGCCGCTTGGGTTGGCTTGCTCGTGGATGACGAAGGGAGAGGCACGATAATGGCTGTTGAGCAGTTTCATCAGGCGAGCCTCGTGATCGGTCCAGTCCAGCGCGCGCATCCGTCCTTGCTCATCCCCGATCAACACCAGTTCACCGACCGGCGTCGGCATACGATCAATAAAAAAGGTCTGCATGTTGTTCACTCCTTGCGTTTGATAGGGTGATTATTACATGAAAGAGCCGGATGTGATGGCGGATTTCGGACATGTTGATGAGGCGGGGTGAGAGGAAAAAACAGGGTACACCCAAGTAGGTATACCCCGTGAGGCGAAACGCTAAATAATGTTTATAAAACCACAAGGTTATTCTCAATGGCTAATGGTATGACAATAAATTTCGCCGATTAGGATTAATTGTAAATTAACGTAATCCGTTGTAGAGAAGGGTCATTAAACACCGATTCACGAATGGGTTTGCCCATTAATTCTGAATCCATATTATCCAATGGCATTTGGATAAACTCATTAGTGTTGAAGGCGGTTTCACGATAGCAACTGGATATATATTGACCGTCATTGCGCGCAATTTCGCAGGTTGGGGCGCTGATTTTGCCGGAAAACTGGATGCCACCTGTGATGGGAGTATGGCTAACTGGTTGTTTTGAATGGGCTGAAAGGGGTAGTGCTGCCAGTATGGCTAAAGCCGTAATAATAGATTTCATAAGCTATTCCTATTAGCATAATAGTAAAACCATCCATTAACATAAAAGTCGATTATTGTCTAAAAAATAAACTTCTATTGCCGGGCGATTTAATTTCTAACGTTACTATACTGTATTGAGTAAATAACAATAACAGCAATCGTTCGTTAATTGAATTTAATACTAGAGATGGCCAGGCAGTAAAACCATGATTTAGATCATAGTGGGGGGGATTTGGGGGTAATGTGAGAATCATTACTTTTTAATGCTGCTTATAATAACGGGTGTGACTTTAAATAGCGAGATTAATGTTAAGGCCGCATATTCATCGTTATTCTGCGGCCCTTGATCTTATACTTTAGAGTTACAGCATACCTGCGCTGCCACAGATACGGATCTTTTCTGCTACCACCTCTTTCATCGCCAATTTGCCCGGCACGATGTATTTACGCGGATCGTTGGCCTGCGGATGTTGGGAGAAATAGCTCTTCACCGCATCGGCAAAGGCGATTTTGAGTTCGGTAGCCACGTTCACCTTACACACCCCCAGCGAGATGGCTCGCTTGACCATCGCTTCCGGGATGCCAGAGGCGCCGTGCAACACCAACGGGATCTCCAACTGTTCGCGGATCAGCGCCAGACGGTCAAAATCCAGCTTAGGCTCCCCGTGGTACAGCCCATGAGCTGAACCGATGGCGACGGCGAGGGAGTCGATCCCGGTAGCCGCGACAAACTCGCGGGCGGCTTTGGGATCGGTATAAAAACCGTCTGCGGCATCGACAATCAGATCGTCTTCCTGGCCACCCAGGCGGCCTAGCTCCGCTTCTACGCTAGCCCCATAGCGATGGCATAACGCGACGGCCTGCGCAACCAGCGCGATGTTCTGCTCAAAAGGCAGGTGTGAGCCATCGATCATCACCGAGCGGATCCCGGCTCTGACCTTGGTGGCGATATCCTCGAGTTCTTCGTGATGGTCCAGATGCAGCGCCAGCGGTAGGTCATAGCGCTGGGCTGCCGAGCGGCAGATCCCCACCAGATAGTCGGTCCCCGCATAGCTGAAGGTGCCCGGCGTCCCGGCCATGATCACTGGGGATTGCAGTTCGGCGGCGGTTTCTGCCACCACCTGCACCGTTTCAAGATTGTGTACATTGAACGCCGGTACGGCATAGCCCTGTCTTTGTGCTTTCAACAACATTTCGCGGTTGGATATCAGATACATAGCGGCTCCTTACAGCTCGGTAGCAGAGTAGGGATAAATGGTGACGCCTTTTACCACGCGGTTGACTTCCCCGGTTGGGCAAGGGTTATCCGGCGTCAGGCCGCGCGCCAGCGAGGTTTCAAACGCCAGCATTTGAGCGAATAGCAGATAAGGGAATAACAGCCAGATATCGTCGTCGGCATGATGCAAATCCGACTGGCCCGCTTTCTCCGTGGGGGAGTTGCCAAGGCCAACCATCCGCTTGGCCAAGGCATCACGCTGGAGTTCGTCCCACAAATCCTGCTCGTATCGCTGGGTATAGCGGCTACAGGACTGCATTAACAGCACCAGAGTCTGCGGATCGACCATGAATTTAGGGCCGTGACGCAGACCCAGCGGCGAGTCGTAGCGGGTGACGATCTGCCCGGCGGTCAGTTCCAGCATTTTCAGCGAGGCTTCCTCCGCCAGACCGGTGAAACAGCTACTGCCGAGGACGATGTAACGATTAAAGCCGCTGCTGGCCAGGGCTTTCACTTGGGATTGCAGCGTTTCACGCAGTTCTCTACAGCGCTCGATCATTTGCGCCAGTGGTTGCTTGGCGGCGTCCAGGGAATAGGGGCCTAACAGTAGCGCGGTGCTCAGCATCATGCAGCTGAAGCTGGAGGTCATGGCAAAGCTCTGGTCGTTTGAACCCTGTGGCATCACCAGGGCACAGACGTTGTTACGGCCGTGCGCGTAGTTGGCCAACTGGCTGTCCGGGTTGCACACCAACATCAGGTGATAGCATTGGGGGAGCAGTTGATCTGCCAGCGCTACCGAGGCTACGCTTTCCGGGCTGTTGCCGGAACGGGCGAAAGACACCAACAGCGTCGGGCGTGATGGGTCGAGAAATTGCAGCGGGTTAGCGACGATATCGGTGGTGCCATAGGCCGCCACATCCCGGCCGGTTTTTTCCCTCAGCCATGGGGCCAAGGCCCGGCCGGCAAAGGCTGAACTGCCAGCGCCGCACAGCACAATCTGCAGGCGTGGGTTTTGCAGCAGCGGCGTCAGGAAAGCGGAGCATTGCTCCTGTTGGGCGACCAACTGCTGGTGCAAGGCAGCCCAGAGGTCCGGCTGCTGCCAAATCTCACGGGCGGTGTGCAGCGCATGATGTTGCTCCAGCCAGTCCGCATCGTAAGAAAAATAACCTGTCATGATGGTAACTCCTTAAAAAATAAAACGGTTAATACGCTATAAATACCTATGGATGCTGATGGTCCGGTGTTGTTGCTGCCCCTCACCCTAACCCTCTCCCACAGGGAGAGGGGATCGAACCGTGCCACCGACCCACTCCTGCGCTCGCCACTAATTAGCTTCTGTACTTGGCTATTACGCCGTACTCACTCCTTTTATTCTGGAGTCGCTCTGCACCTGATAGTGGCTGCGTACCAGCCCCCTTTCCCACAGGGAGAGGGGATCGAACCGTGCCACCGACCCACTCCTGCGCTCGCCACTAATTAGCTTCTGTACCTGGCTATTACACCGTACTCACTCCTTTTATTCTGGAGTCGCTCTGCACCTGATAGCGGCTCCGTACCAGCCCCCTCTCCCTGAGGGAGTGGGTTGGGGGGAGGGGGCGATCACGGATGTCATTTAGTGGTCGGCAATAATCACCGCGACCCCCAGATTTTGCAGTGCATGCAGGTAGTTGGCCGGAATGCGGCTGTCGGTAACCAATCGGTGGATCTGGCCAATCTCGCGGATCATGCAGAAACTGCTGCGGCCAAACTTGCTGGCGTCAACCACCGCAATCACTTCGCGGGCCACTTCACACATCGCGCGGTTGAGCTGTGCCTCACCGGGATCTGGCGTGGTGATGCCACCCACCAAATCAAAGCCATCAACGCCGAGGAAAAATTTATCAAAGCGATATTGGCGAATGTGCTGCTCGGCGGCGGGGCCATACAGCGACCAAGACTTGCGCCGTACGCTGCCGCCGACCACCATCAAATCCACCTGCTCGTTGCTGGCCAATTCGAAGGCGATATTCAAGGCATTGGTCATCACCACCAGGTCTTTCTTGCCGGCCAACTGGGTGGCCATCTGGCTAGTGGTGGAGCCAGAATCGAGAATGATCGCATCACCGTCGTTCACTAACGCGGCGGCGGCGCAGGCAATGGCGAATTTCACATCGCGGTTGATGCGCCCCTTGTCCTGGAGCGGGCGATCGAAGGCGAATTGCTTGTTGAGCATTGCGCCGCCGTAAGCCCGTACCGCACAGCCACTTTTTTCAAGATGGCGCAGATCGCTGCGAATGGTGACGGTAGAGACGGCAAACTGGCTGCTTAATTGTTCCACGCGCACCGTGCCTTCACGACACAACTGGTCGATAATTAATTCCCGCCGTTTAACGGTATTGATCATGAATAGCTGACTCCTGATTTACCCGTAGCAAACCCCGGCCGTGGCATAGGGGCCACAGCAACCGTTACAGGCGTATTTTCAGTCTTTCGTTGCAAATTACAGCAAACGAAACCGCGCAACGCAATCAAAAAATTTAAATATAATCTTATATTTCAACCGGTTATTTCCATCCTGTCTTTCGGTTGGTAATAAACTGAAAGCATCATGAAAGTAGACTGAAAACCGGTAATGCCTTATTTATCCGGCTAATATCCTCTTGGCCGTGCCGATTAATTCCGCCGTGGATGAAAGCCACCCAAGATGATTCATGCGGGTGAGCTTTCCTTAATTTTTTATTGCCAGCTTTGGCGCAACAGTGCCGCACCGCGTACGCCGCTGCTGTCGCCATACACCGGGGGATAAACCATCGCCGGTTCTGTCCCCGGCAACAACCAGCGGCTCATGGCGGTAGGCAACCGCACATAGAGTTCGCTCACGTTTGAAAGCCCGCCCCCTAACACGAAAGCGTCCACATCCAGCAGCAGTTGCAGGTTGGCCAACGCGCTGGCCAAGATATCGATGTAGATCCCCATCAGGTGCTGCGCTAACGGATCGCCCTGACGGTAACTGGCGATCAGCGCCGGAACGTTGGCCGCGCTATGGCCAAAGTGCTGGCTCAGGGCCAACAGGCCGCTACCGGAGACATACCGCTCAAAGCAACCGGTTAGGCCGCAATTGCAGACAAACAGCGGCAAATCGTAACGCTGCGCCAGTTGGGCCGAGATAGGCGTATGCCCCCATTCGCCAGCCAGCCCATTGCGGCCCCTGTGTAGCCGTTTGTTCATCACCAGACCACCGCCAGCGCCGGTACCGATGATGGCACCAAACACCACTTCCAACCGTTCGGTCTGGGGCGTGCTGGCTTCTGAAAGTGCAAAGCAGCGGCAATCGTTTTCAATCTCCACCGGTCGCGATAGCTCCTGAGTGAGATCGTCTGCCAGACAGTGGCCGGTCAGGCAGGGCACGTTTACCGCCAACTGCTTGCGGCTGCGCGGATCGGTGATCCCAGGCAAACCAATGCCGATGCTGCCTTGGGTGTGCAGGCTGCGATCGGCCTGGCTGACCAGTTGCGCGATGCAGGCGAGAAACTCGCGGTAGTCGCCAGTTGGCGTGCTGACGCGCTGGCACAGCACCTGATTCAACTGGGCGTCATAGGCGGCCATTTCGATTTTGGTGCCGCCAATATCAAAACCGTAACGCATAGCATGAGTAGCCACGGCTTTACTCCTCGCCCAAGGTGATGACGGTGTTTTCCCGGCGGGCGCGTTCGGCGGCAAAGACCATCAGGTGGCTCTGCAACGTTTCCTGCGGGCCAGACAGCACCTGCGAAGGATCGTTGGCACGTACGGCGGCGATAAAGTGCTGCGTCAGATAATAATCGCCGCCGCCGTGGCCAGACATGGTGTGCAGGTCTTCGGCTTCGTCCACGTCATACAGCGTTTCGCTGTCGTCAAGGAATGAGGTGATGCGGATATAGCGGCCATCGCCCTCCAGGCATCCCTGACTGCCAAAAATGCGCGTTTTGCGATCTTCCATTTTGGTAAAGGCGGTCATGGTAAAGGCGGCGGTGCGGCCACCGCTAAACTGCATATTCACCACCTGATGATCCACTACGTTGTTATCACAGCGGTAGACACAGCGACCATAAGGGCCGTTTCGCAGCGCGGCGACCAGATGTTCCTGATCGACTTCTGGCGTCAGCACCCGCAGGAAGCCCGGCGTTGCCTTGTGATTATCGCCAAGGTAGATGCGTTTGGCCGAATAGGGGCATTCGGCCTCAACGCCGCAGTCCAGGCAGTTATCCGCTGCGCCTTGAGGCTGGTTTTCCTGGCGGAAGTGGCGTAATCCACCGAATGAGCTGACCTGCTCGCAAGGCGTATCCATCACGTAACGGATCCAGTCAATATCGTGACAGGATTTTTGCAGCAGCATAAAGGCTGCCTGCTGGTCGTTGCGCCAGTTGCCACGCACGAAAGAATGGGCCTGATGCCAATAGCCCACCGGCTCCAGATGTTGCAGGCTAACGATGTCGCCAATGACCTTATCGCGCAGCAGTTGCTTGAGTTTCTGGGTATAGCGGGTATAGCGCAGCACGTGCCCGACGGAGAAGATGATCCCCTGGCGCTCCACTTCTTCCACGATGGTGCGGCACTCACTCGCGTCCGGTGACAGCGGTTTTTCCAGCAGCATGTGATAACCCTGTTTGGCGAAGGCCAGGGCCGGTGCCAGATGCAGGGTGTCCTGGGTACAAATCATCACCGCATCGGCCAGCTTGCCCGCTGCTACGGCCTGCTGCCAGTCGGTAAACACGTTTTCGGGGGAAATGCTGTGCTGGGCCACAAACTGCTGGCGATAGGTATCGCGCGGTTCAGCGACCGCCACCACCCGCATCAATTCTGGATGGGCGAGCGCATAGCGAGAGTAAATCTCCCCACGAGCACCGGCACCAATCACCAACACGCGTACCGGACGGCCAGTAAAGTTATTAGGTTGAGCTGACGACATTGCAAAGTACTCCCAAATTATCCCAGTGACTGGGTAGAGTTATTATTCAGGTTGTCACCACTGGCCTGATCGAACAGGTGGGCGCGGGCCAAATCAAACGTCAAATGGATCTGTTCGCCGATGCTCGGTTCCCAGTCTGGCTGAGACGCAATCCGCAGCACGAAGCGTAATCCGGCCAGTTCACAGTGCAGCAACTCTTCGTTGCCCATGCGTTCAATGGTGGCGATACGGGCCGGGAAACAGTTTTGGGTACCGGCAGCGCACAGGCGCAACGCTTCAGGGCGAATGCCCAGGCAAACGCGCTGGTACGGATAGTGTTCCAACTGTTTTTCCAGCGCTGGCGGCAGAGTCAGTAGATGGTGGTCGTCGATACGCAGCTGTGTTCCCTGAGCATTACGCAGCAGGTCCAGATCGTGCAGATTCATCGACGGGCTGCCGATAAACTCGGCGACAAAGCGGTTGGCGGGGTGGTGATACAGGTTGATCGGCTTGTCCACCTGCATGATGGTGCCCCGATTCATCACGCAGATGCGGTCGCCCATGGTCATTGCCTCGACCTGATCGTGCGTCACATACACCATGGTGGCGGCAGCGCCTTCCTGTTTGAGTCGGTTGTGCAGTTCGATGAGCTGCACGCGCATGGAAACGCGCAGTTTGGCATCCAGGTTGGAGAGCGGCTCGTCGAAGAGAAACACCTTGGGTTTACGCACGATGGCACGCCCAACCGCCACGCGCTGGCACTGGCCGCCGGAGAGCTGGCCGGGTTTGCGATGCAACAGATTGGTGATTTCCAGCTTCTCGGCGGCATCCTGCACCCGCCGGTCGATCTCGGCCTTGCTCTCTTTACCAATCAGCCCAAAGGCCATGTTCTTGTAGACGGTCATATGCGGGTAGAGCGCATAGTTCTGAAACACCATGGCGATGCCGCGATCTTTGGGCATGGTGTCGTTAACGCAGCGGTCGTGGATCATGATTTGGCCTTCGCTGACGCTTTCCAGCCCGGCGATCATGCGCAGCAGGGTGGATTTGGCACAGCCGGACGGGCCGACAAACACCATAAATTCACCGTCCTTGATATCCAGATCCACGCCATGCAACGCTCGGAAACCGTTGGGATAGACCTTTTTCACACTGTTTAATTGAATACCGGCCATGTCTGTTTACCTTATTGTTCGCGGTTAGCCTTTAACGCCAGCACTGGCGATGCCCTGGATGAAATAACGTTGGAAAAGAATGAACAGCATCAGCATCGGGATCACCGCCATCAAGGCACCGGCCATCAGTAGCGGATATTCCACTCCGGCACGGCTGGACAGCGAAGCCAGCCCCACCGGCAGCGTCAATTTCTCGGTCGTGGTATTGACGATCAGTGGCCACATCAGGTTATTCCAGCTCCACAAACCGTTAATGATGATGCAGGCGATGATGCCGGGGCGGATCAGCGGCAGCATGATGCGCCAGAAGATGGCGAAGTAGCTGTAACCGTCGATCAGCGCTGCTTCTTCCATCTCCTTAGGTACCGCCAGGAAGAACTGCCGCAGCAGGAAGGTGGCGTAGATGCTGAAGATCCCCGGCAGCACCAGGCCGGTAATGCTGTTGACCAGCCCCATTTTCTGCACCATCAGGAACTGCGGGATCAGAAACGCCTGGCCGGGCACCATCAGGATCGAGATGCACACCAGGAACACCGCATCACGGCCACGAAAGTGCAGGCGAGAGAAGCCATAGGCGGCCATGGTGGCGATCACCATTTGCAGCGTCACCGTGGAGAAGGTGGCCAGCAGCGAGTTGATATAAAAATCCGCGAAAGGGATCTCGCGCATGATCTTGCCGTAGGCCTGCAAGCTGGGGTTTTCTGGCAGCAGGGTCAGCGGGATCTGGATGCTTTCGGCCTGGGTCTTCAGTGAGCTCACCAGCATCCAGATAAAGGGCACCACCGAGCCCAGCGCCGCCAGCGTCATAAACAGATAGACCAGGACTCGTTTGCTTATCGTCATCAATGGCTCCTCAGCTCACTCTCAGGCGTTTGCCGATCGCCATCTGCACCAGTGTGATCACCAGCGTCACGGCGAACAGCACCACGGTAATGGCAGAGGCGTAACCTTTCTCTTGCAGATAGAAGGCGTATTTGTAGAACAGGTTGGTGATGGTCATCACGTCACCCTCCACCAGGGCGCGGTCGAACATCAGGAACACCACGTCGAAGATTTGCAGGATCTCGATAAAGCTCATCACCGACACAAAGAACAGCGTCGGCACCATCATCGGCAGCGTGATAAAGAAGAAGCGGCGCAGGGTGCTGATACCGTCGATATCGGCGGCTTCATATAGCTGGCGGGGGATGCTTTGCAAACCGGCGAGCAGGATGATGATTTTCAGCGCCAGCGACGACCAGATAATGATGATGGACACGCTGATGCGCACCACGTCCGGATCGGAAAGCCAGGCGACCGGCGCAATGTGCAGCAGGTTTAGCCCTTGGTTAATCAGGCCAAAATCCTTGTTGAACAGCCACTGCCACACCATCGCCACTGCGGCGGGCATGGTCACCGCCGGTAAAAACAGCAGGGTGCGCAACAGCGCTTTGCCGCGAATGTTCTGGTTCAGCCCAATCGCCAGCAGCAACGACAGCAGCAAGATCACCGGCACGCACACCACCACATAAAACAGGGTGTTGAAGGCGGCGGTATAGAAGTCATCGTCCTCAAACAGGTTGATGTAGTTGTCAAAGCTGAGGGTCGTCCAGCTCATAAACTGGTTGAGGTCGGTAAAGCTGTAAAAAATGTTCTGTAAAAACGGGATGAAGTAAAACACCGTCAGGCCGATCACCAGCGGCAGGATCATCACCCAGCCCCAGAAGCGTTCGGCTTGCTCCAGGCGGCTTAATGTGGCACGAGGTTTGCTCTTTGCCTGTTCTATGTTGGCCGTAGCCGTTTCTGCCAGCGACATGTCGCCATTCCTCACCTTTGACTGCTCAGTGTTTCCGCTACGGCCCGCCTTCGGGTAGGCAGACCGCTGCGGGGGGAATTACTGCTCCATGATGCGTTCGATCTTCTTGATCGATTTATCCATTTCCGTACGGGCATCCGCGCCCATAAAGATTTTCTTCAGGCTGCCGATCCACATGTTTTGCCATTTCGGCGTGTTGGTGCCTGCGGTTGGATAAGCCTCGGTCACTTCCAGCGTTTGGATGTACGGGCTGACGTCAACCTTTTTAACTTCCTCCGCCCAGGCTTTGGCCGCGACCTTGTTGGCCGGGATCACGACCTTCGCCAGGGTGGCCTGCGAGGCTTCGCTGCTCATAAACTCGATGTACTTCCAGGCTTCCTGTTTGTGGTTGCTCTTGGCGGACATGGCATAGGCCAGGCTGTGGGCCACGCCAGACTGGCGCTCGATCTTCGGCATCATCACCACGCCGATATGGTCGTTGATCAGCGGATTGTTGGCGAACGGAGCGGCCAGCCAGGAACCGGCATACACCATGGCGGCGCGGTTGGACTGGAAGATGTTCTCGGTCTTCACTTCACTCATCTGCTGGGCGGTCGGCATCAGGCCGTCTTTCATCATCCCTTGTAGCTGCTGGTAGACCCAGATGGCGTTGTCGTTGGCGATATCGGTCGGTTGGCCATCTTTTGGCACGATATGATTGCCTTTCTGGAACAACAGGTTCATATAGCTGTCCTGGCCGTCGATGCTGAGATCCATGACCAGCGGGAAGGCGCTGCCCTTCAGGCCGGTTTGCAATTCGGCGGCCTTTTGCTTCATGTCATCCCAGGTCCAGTCGCTGGTGGGATAGCTGACGCCGGCCTGGTCGAACAGTTTTTTGTTGTACCACACGGCGATGGAGTCGACGTCGCGCGGGATGGCCATCTGCTGGCCGTCGTATTGATAAGCCTTAACGGAGCTGGCGACGATATTATCCAGATTGACCGTGCCGTCTTTTAAATAATCGCCCAGCGGTTGCATAATGCCGTTTTTGGCATATTGCACAAAATAGGGCATGTTAATCCAGAATATATCCGGCGCGACACCACCGGCGGCGGCGGAATCTAATTTAACAAAGTATTGTGCAGCGGGGGTTAATTCTATTTCGACTTTGATATTCGGGTTGGCCTGTTCAAATCGTTTAGCAATCTCCTGTTCGGCAGGTAATTGGTTTCGATCCCAAACCGCATAGCGTAATGTTATCTGATCGGCGGCATATAACATGGTCGGCAACAATAAAGCGGCTGCAACAGCGGAATGCAACAGAAAACGTCCGGCGTTTTTTCTAGGTGACATTGCTTTACCCTCGGTGTCGGCGAGTACATTTTTGGTGAACGTGATTTCTTTCTATCCCTTAACTTTCAATGTGTCAATGCAGCCATTTTGCCCAAAAATGGGGCGAGGATCTTTCACTATTGTTAACAACGAAAGGTCAAAGCCACCAATCGAAAGCCTGGGTTGTTGATGAATTGTTAATGTCGAAGGGTGAAAATCCGCCGCCGGGCGGCAGTTATGGCTTGCTGGGGTCATAGGATTAACTGATAACCCTTGCACCATAATGGGGATTAAAAACGTTTTTATTGTGCAGGCCGCGGCATCTTTCATTTTTGTGATGCAAATAAACAAAAAAATTATTTTTTTGCCGGGCGAGGGGGCGTTTGCTGGCTTTTTTCGTTGGCCTATATTGCTTGCGGTGAAAAAACGCGCTAGCCTGAAATTAATTCAATCCCACAGTAAAATAACACAGGGCAGCTATTATGCGTCTCACGCTACTATTTACCCATTGCCTGGAGAAGATATTTCATCGCCAAGCCGCACCGCAGGTAGAACAGCAAAACCAATTCAGCTGCCTGAATAATGAAACCCTCTCATGGCAAGGCGTGTATTGTCTGTACCGCGCGGATAATGAAACCCGCAGGGAATTACGTTATCAACTTGAGGGGGAATTGGCCGATGATATCAGCGTGCGCCATGTGCAGTCGGTGCCCAGCCATTTTCCCTGTTATGCCGAGGCCGATGAGAACTATCTGACAACCGAGCCAGGTCTATTTCCCGACCCACTAATGCCCATTCAGGATCGGCGTTTTTTTGCTGCCTGCCGTTATTACGCTAGCCTGTGGCTGACCTTTACGCCGCCAGCGCAGGGGGGTGCAGGTGGCGATTATCCGCTAACGCTGCGGCTGTTTGATCAAGAGACGGGGGAAGAGTTGGCCGCAGCCAGTATGACGCTGCATGTGGTACCCGCCGCCTTGCCAAAGCAGAGGTTGCTGCATACCGAATGGTTACATACCGACTGTTTGGCGGACTATTATCAGATTGCGGTGTTCAGCCCGCAATACTGGCAGGCAGTGCGCAACTGGGTGCGTAACGCGGTGGCAAATGGCGTGAATATGCTGCTAACGCCAATCTTTACGCCGCCGTTGGATACCGCCATCGGCGGCGAACGCACCACCGTGCAGTTGGTTGGGGTAAAACGCACCGTTGCAGGTTACCAATTTGATTTTGAACGATTGGCGCAGTGGGTCGCGCTGGCGCAGGAGGAGGGGATTGAACACTTTGAAATTACCCACCTGTTTACCCAATGGGGCGCAGCGCATGCGCCAAAAATTAGGGTTGAGGTCGCGGGGGATATGCAGCCGCTATTTGGTTGGCATACCGATGCCCACGGCAGCGAATATCAGCAGTTCCTACAGGCATTGATGCCAGCGTTGACCGGCTGGTTCCGGGCACGGGGTCTGCAACGGCAGGTGTGGTTCCACATTTCGGATGAACCTAAACTGGAAAATATCGCCGCCTACCAACGTGCCAGCGATTCACTGCGGCCGTTGCTGGATGGGTTCCGTACCTTCGATGCACTTTCCGACTTTGACTTCTATCAGCGAGGGTTGGTGGAAACCCCGGTGGTGGCGACCGATCACATCGAGCCGTTCCTCAAGCATCAAACCCCGCAGCTGTGGGCCTATTACTGCTGCGTGCAAAGAACCGAGGTGGCCAACCGCTTCTTTGCTCAGCCTTCGGCCCGCAACCGCATTCTGGGCATTCAGCTTTATCTGTATAACATCAGCGGTTTCCTTCACTGGGGCTACAACTTCTATAACAGCAGCCATTCCCGGGAGAAACTGAATCCCTATGCGGTGACCGACAGCGGCAACGCCTTCCCCTCTGGCGATCCCTTTGTGGTTTATCCCGGGCCGGATTTCATGCCGATAGAATCGCTGCGTTTGCGAGTGTTCCATCAAGGGTTGCAGGATCTGCGGGCGTTGCAGCTGTTGGAGAGCCTGACCGATCGCGCCACGGTGGAGCAGTTGATCGATAAAGAGCTGGGGATGCGCATTACCTTCAAACGTTACCCGCACCAGGCTTCTGCCTTACTGCGGCTGCGAGAACAAGTCAACGCCCGTATTGAGGCGGCTCTGTAACGACAAACGTCACCGGCTCAATACGGGCGTTGAGCGCGGTCAGAGCCGCCGTATTGGCACCACTGTTATCAATGGTCATTATCTCAGGTTCATCCTGGTGTCTAATGGTCTTGCGCAAGAAGCGTAATGCAGCTGCAGCATCCCGTTTGGCAGTCAGCAGGAAGTCGATGGTCTAGCCTGCAGACAACATGTTACCTGACGACGCCTTAATGCGACACAACCTTAGAATATCTATAGCCCTAACCCAATGCCCATCTGCGACTAATAATAATTGATTAGAAACACGGCTTTGCCGCCGGCCTTTCCCGGTGTCACCATGGTGTCTGTCTGGATATAACGAGCCGCCAGAGGGATTCGGATGGTACTAGTGCCATCTTTCGGTAGCTGAAATACCTGCTCATTAGCAAAATTAACTAACGTAGGGTTACTACTGGTACTTCCCCATCCAAGTTGGATCCCTATCCCTGACGCCGCATTGGCGGCAGCGGTATCTATCGCCATAATGCCGTTAGCGGAATTAATGACCGATGTTAAAGGAGTAAGTCGAACGCCCATATTGTTATTTTTTGACGCAGGCGTTCTCGGTAAGCCTTGATATTCATATAATGTCACGTAATTCGATGCGTCATAGTACCCGTGAAAAGTAGGGCAGTCAGTCAGAATGATCGACGCATCAACCCACGGGGTCGTGGAGCCGGAACCGGTAAAATATTCCCGCGTCTCATAACTCCCCATATCAACATTCACATCCGTCGTTTTACAAGTCTGTGACGAGATATTCAATACCCC
>NZ_JBKJYW010000298.1:0-19461 GCF_046715635.1 Serratia sp. (in: enterobacteria) | reverse complement strand
GGACCGTTATATCGGTAGAACGATTTTCAACACCATCATGATGACGCTGTTCATGCTGGTTTCGCTTTCCGGCATCATCAAGTTCGTCGATCAGTTGCGTAAAGTCGGGCAGGGTGAATACTCGGCGCTGGGCGCAGGGGTGTATACCTTGCTCAGCGTGCCAAAGGATATTGAGATCTTCTTCCCGATGGCGGCACTGCTGGGGGCGCTGCTCGGCCTGGGCACCCTGGCTACACGTAGTGAACTGGTGGTCATGCAGGCCTCTGGCTTCACCCGGTTGCAGATTGCCGGTTCGGTGATGAAAACCGCTATTCCACTGGTCTTGCTGACGATGGCAATCGGTGAATGGGTGGCACCGCAGGGCGAACAGATGGCGCGTAACTACCGTGCTCAGCAAATGTACGGTGGCTCACTGCTTTCTACCAAGAGCGGCCTGTGGGCGAAGGACGGCAACGACTTTATCTACATCGAACGGGTGGCTGGCGAAAAAGAGCTGGCTGGCGTCAACATTTACCACTTCAACGATCAGCGCCGGTTAGAGACGGTTCGCTATGCCGGTACCGCAGACTTTGAAGACGGTGCGTGGCAGCTTTCGCAGGTGGATACTTCAGATCTGACCAATCCGAATCAGGTCACCAGCACCCAGACGCTGACCGGGGTATGGAAAACCAACCTGACGCCAGACAAACTGGGCGTGGTGGCGTTGGATCCGGATTCTCTCTCCATCAGTGGCCTGCACAACTATGTGAAGTACCTTAAGCAGAGTGGCCAGGAGGCCAGCCGTTACCAACTGAATATGTGGAGCAAGATCTTCTCGCCGCTGTCGGTGGCGGTAATGATGCTGATGGCACTGTCGTTTATCTTTGGCCCGCTGCGTAGCGTGCCGATGGGTGTGCGGGTGGTGATCGGTATCAGCTTCGGCTTCCTGTTCTACGTGCTGGATCAGATCTTCGGCCCGCTGAGCATGGTGTACAGTATGCCGCCAATTCTGGGTGCCCTGTTGCCAAGCTTGCTGTTCCTGTTGATCAGCCTTGTTTTGCTGCTGAAGCGGAAATAGCTGGCTGTTCCCCTCACCCTAACCCTCTCCCAAAAGGAGAGGGGACTGACCGTGCTATAACTTGGCTACGGCATTCGTCCTCAGAATTACTCCTGTTAGAGAGCAACCTCTGCACCTGAACACAGCTCCGGACTGGCTCCCTCTCCCATAGGTAGAGGGACGATTGAGGTCGTTGATTGCTTTGCGTAATACCTTGCCTTTCGTGTTCTTACTCCCAACATTCCGAAGCTGCACGGGCTAACTATGCACTCAGAACCAGCTCCCTCTCCTTTTTGGGGAGAGGGTTGGGGTGAGGGGAGGCAGATTAGTGCGAGCTTGAAGGGAGATTTCTCCAGCCAACAAAAAAGCGCAACGTTGCCGCTGCGCTTTTTAAGATAGAGCTTTGAGAGCTTACATCTGCGAGAAGATATTCATAATGACGCCACCGCCGATGATCAGCGCCATGGCGAATACGGCAGGGAGATCCGGTTTCTGCTTGTAAAGCAGCATGGAAACGAAGGTCACGCCGACGATGCCAAAGCCGCACCACAGTGAGTAGGCGACGCCCACCGGGATAAACCCCATCGCCTTGGTCAGGGCGAAATAGCACAGGCAGTAAGCGCTAATGACCAGCACCGAAGGCCCGAGCTTTTTAAAGTTGTTGGTTTTTTTGATCATCGAGGTCCCGGTGATTTCCGAACCGATCGACAATGCCAGCCACAAGAAGCCAATATTAAACATAGTTGATACCCTTATTCTTCGGAGGAGCCCATTTTGGAGAAGAGGTTCATGATCACGATGCCGCTGGCAATCACGATCATGCCGATAATGGCTGGCATATCAGGGTGTTGGCCGTAAAACACCATGCCCAGGCTTGAGACCAGTAAAATCCCGGTGCCTGACCAGGTAGCGTAAGCCAAGCCGACGGGGATGTATTTCACCGCGTTGGATAAGGAGTAATAACAAACGCAGTACAACACTACGATCAAGCCGAGTAATAACGTCTTGGTAGTGCCTTCACTGTTATCAAACATTTTTAAGGTAGAGGTGGCCGAGGTCTCGGAGAAGATGACCAATAACATCCATACCCATGCTTTTGCCTTGGTAGACATAGTGTTTCGCTCCTGATAGATGACAATTTATATTTGAAATAACTAGAACTCGCTATCATTCCCCCCTCACCCCAACCCTCTCCCATAGGGAGAGGGAGCCGAGTGTGCTAAAACTTGGCTACGGTGCTGGCCTTTTTAATCACCCTTGTTTCAGATTAACTTTGATACCTGAATATCACACCGCTCCAGTCCCCTCTCTCACAGAGAAAGGGAACTGTGAGACTCCGCTCTTGTGGAAATAAAGAGGTCATCTCAGCAAACTCGATCGCCCACTCATCCAAGGTGCGTCACCGAGTTTTCAGATCCACTCGATCGGTCCCCTCTCCCTGTGGGAGAAGGTTAGGGTGAGGGGCCTCTCTTCGGGGGAAAAGTCCTCACCCGGTTCTGTGTTATTTTTTCCCTCGGCTATATTCCAATGCCAAATCGGTCAGCTTGGCCCCCGGAGGTGAACGACCATTGAGCCGCTTGAGTTCGCTAAGCGTTACGTAGGCCTGTGCCGCTGGGACCACTTCATGTGCCGTGGCTGCGGGCTGGGCCGATAACATCCGATCCAACGTACAGAGCTCAATGCCTTGTGCCGCCAGCTTCGGCAGATAATCTGCCTGGGGGGCGTTTTCCCCTGCGCGGCTCAGGCCTTTCAGCTGATTTAATTCGCTGGTCGGGTTGCAGTTATAATCCAGCGCCATTATTGGCCTACCGCTCATGCGGGCCAGATGAATAAACCGGGCAGCGTCAGACTGTAATAAACCGTTGGCCACTTCTGCCGCCGTAGCGAAATCGAGAAAAGGAATCAACACTCGCTCAATATTATCCAGCGCGCCGGTTTGGCTGATTTCCACCAGCGAAGTGATTGGCCCAAGTTGGCACCAATCTGTTTCTGCGTGAAACTGCCGGGCATTATCGCTAAACAGGATCACTGGCGAGAACGTTTGGCAGTGCTGCAAGCGCGCGCGGATAATCTCATGGTAACCATCCGCTGCGGTTAACAGCACCAACGCCCGTGGCCGCATCCGTGAGAGCACTTCATTGACCAACTTGTCGATGACTTCACGCTGCATCATATTTGCCACCTTAGGGAACGATAACCACGTTGTCACCGGAAGCCAGCCCGGCGGCGTTGGCTTCATCGGTATCAATGTGCAGTTCCAGTGCAAAACTGGCTTTGATCCGCACGATGACCTCGTCAAAGATCAACCCGCGCACGCCTGCCGCCTTCACCCGCACCTTCTGGCCGTTCTGCACGCCCAATCTGGCGGCATCTTGCGGACTCATATGGATATGGCGTTGGGCACAAATCACCTGTGAATGCAGCGAAACGTAGCCTGCCGGGCCAGCCAGCATGGCATCACCGGAGGCGATCAGATTGCCGGATTCGCGTACCGGTGCCTTCAGCCCCAGGGTGAAACAGTCCGCCTTGGAGATTTCCAGTTGAGTGCACTCACGCGCTGGCCCAAGCACTCGCACCTTGGAGAGCGAGCCTTTCGGGCCGACGATCATCACGCACTCTTTAGCGGCGAACTGCCCCGGCTGGCGTAGCTCTTTGCATGGCGTCAGCCGATAACCGGCACCAAACAGCGTTTCAATATCCTGCTGTGACAGATGGACATGCCGGTTAGAGACTCCAACCGGGATGGCGATGCCGGTGGGAGAAGAATAGTTCTCTGCCAGGTTATGGCGGATCCTTTCCAGTAACGACTCATTAAACATACTGTTATTCCTACCCGATCTCAGAAGCTGTACGGTTATTTAGACTCTTTCTTGCCGCCGGTGCGGGCGGGTTTGTTGTCGGTAGCAGGGGCTTCGACTACCGGCGCTGCGGCCTCTGCCTGCGGGACGGCCACTTCTGCTACTGGCGCAGGTGTTTCTTGCTGTACCTTGGCCGCTGGTGGCGTAAGCTCCTTGCCTTTCAGCCCGGTCAGCAGCGCGACAACCTGTTTTTCCGGGCGGGCAATCACCAACTGGCCTTTGATAAACGCCGGTTGCTTGATCACGGCCACACCGCTATCGATGGCGGTTTTCACCGCGCTGATTTCACCGGCAAAGAACACGCTAACCAGGCCGGAACCAATCTTCTTGTATCCCAGTACCGTTACCGCAGCGGATTTACACGCCGCATCGGCCGCGTGGATCGCGGCGGTCAGGCCATAGGTTTCAATCACTCCCAGGCTTAAGTTCATCTCCATCTCCTTAGTGCCTTACCAGGCGAATATCAAAGTCAAAGCGCTGGAAAAAAGCCGCCAGTTGGTCCAGTTCTTCATTGCTGTAACTTGGGTCGTCTTTGACCGGATAGATCATGTCGAGCCGCTGGTATTTGTTTTTACCCAACTGGTGATAAGGTAAAACGTCGATGCGGCTGATATTGCCTTTGCGTGCCAAGGCCATGACATAGTCAATGGCACCGGTGATGGCATCGTAAGAATCGTTATAGCCGCGTACCAAAGGCATGCGCACCACGATATGGCTGCCCAACTCCACCAGGCGTTCCAGGTTCCTTTTTACGCCCTCGTTGCCGATGCCAAATAACTCTTTATGCCGTGCGCTATCGATATGCTTGATATCGAACAGGAACATATCAGTGCAGGTGGCCAGCTTTTCATAATTGGCCAGCGAGGTGGTGCCATTGGTTTCGATGGCGGTGTTGATCATCTGTTTTTTGCATTCGGTCAGCAGCGCGGCCGCAAAGTCGGTTTGCAGACTCAGTTCGCCGCCGCCCAGGGTGACGCCACCGCCGGAGGCATGATAGAAATCGACGTCCTGCAGGATGATATCCATCAACTCCTGCACCGTGACGTCCTTGCCCATGATGTCCAGCGCGCCGGAGATGCAGACCTCTTCGCATTTGCGGCAACCGATGCAGTCTATGTTGCGATCGAGGTGGTGCTTGAGATCGCCTTGTGCATTGTGGATCTGGGAGTGGATCCCCACCGGGCAGACGCTGACGCATTGCCCACAGTCAACGCACTTATCATGTGAATACATCACCTGGAAATTGCTGGTGAGCCCCTCGGGGTTGGCGCACCAGGCGCAGAGGATGTTACAACCTTTGAAAAAAATCAGGGTGCGAATACCGTCTCCGTCATAGATCGAGTATTTCTGGATATTGAATATCCGACCCTTTTTCTCCAGCGTGTTATCCATACTATTTTCCCCTTTCTTCGAAGGCTGATGGGATAAGACATCCCTGTCTTATCCAAGGCTAAAGTCAGAACTTCTCAATAACCGTACGGCTAATAATCTCGTCCTGAACCTCTTTACACAGTTCCACGAAGTAGGCGCTGTAACCGGCCACGCGGACGATCAGGTCGCGATATTTCTCTGGCTCCACCTGCGCCTGCTTCAGCACTTCGTTATCCACGTAGCTGAACTGCATCTGGCCGTTGCCCAGAATAGACGCGGTACGCAGCAGGGTGATCAGCCCGTTCTTGCCTTCCGGGGTATCGAGCAGCCCTTTGAGGAACTTGAAGTTGTGCACCATGCCGATGTTCATGGTTTCCACGTTCATCTTGCTGACGGACTTGATGATGGCGGTTGGGCCCTGTTTGTCCGCACCCTGCGTCGGGCTGATCCCGTCGGAGAGCGGCATCCAGGCCAGGCGGCCGTTTGGCGTTGCGGCGGTCAGTTCACCGATCGGCGTGTTGTTGGAAATTGACAGGGTGCCGTGGCTCAGCGTGGAGTAGAGCATCTTGTACTTGCGGCACTCGCGCTCGGTCCATTCGGTGATGTCCAGTGCGTACTGATCGACCGTGTCATCATCGTTGCCGTACTTCGGCGCGTTCAGACAGTCGCGGCGCAGCTGTTCAAAGCCTTCAAAGTTGGCCAGCAGCGCGTCACGGATCTGCTCCAGGGTGTATTTACCATCCTGATACACCAGCTTGCGGATCGCGGCCATGGAGTCGACATAGGTCGCCAGACCGGAGAAGATCAGCCCTGGGCCGTGGTTGATCACCGCGCCACCGGCGGCCACGTCTTTACCCTGTTCCATACAGCCTTCCACCAGCAGCGACATCAGCGGTTTTGGCGCCACGTCGCGGTGGACTCGCTGGCTGATCACGGTGCCGATAGCCGACAGTTTGACGATGTGCGCGATCTGCGCCTTCACCGCGTTGTCGAACTCTTCGTAGGTTTTCAGGGTGTTCAGTTCACCGGTATCCAGCCCTTGATAGCTGTCAAACAGCACCATGCGGCCACGGTTGAGCACAAACTCAATGGCGATTGGCCATTGGGTATAACCGGTGGAGGTCCACTGATAGATACGGCCGGATTTTTGCGGTTCTACGCAGCCCATCAGGCAGTAGTCACGCGCGTCTTCAAAGTCGAAGCCCTTGCGCAGCATCATCTTGATGTGGGAATCATCGAAGTGGCAGGCCGGGAAGCCCATGCCTGCTTTCACCACGTCGACGATCTTTTCCATGTACTTCTGCGGTGACTGGTTATGGATACGGCAGGCCAGCGACGGCTGGTACACTTTGACGAAGCGCACGGCGTCCATGATCAGGTAGGTCAAATCGTTACAGGCATCGCCACCGCTGCGCTTCTGCCCGCCGATGGTCAGGTTGATAAACGGCTGGTAACCGGCGAAGTACTTGGCACCCAGTTCGCTGGACATCCACATCAGTTCGGCACACTTGATGATGAAGGCCTGCAACAGTTCCAACGCCTGTTCCTGCGTCAGACGGCCAGAGGCGATATCGGCCTGGTACATCGGGTAGCAATACTGATCCAGACGGCCCAGCGACAGCCCGGTCTGGTTCTCTTCCACTTCAAACAGCGACTCTACCGTCCAGATGCTTTGCAGTGCTTCTTGCAGGGTCTTCGGTGGGTTGGCAGGGACGTTCTCGTTGGTTTCTGCGATGGTCAGCAGCTCGGCTCGGCGCGCTGGATCCTGCTCAACGGCGGCCAGTTCACGGGCTTTGTCGGCGATGCGCTTGGCGTAGGCCACCACGCCGTCACAGGTTTCAATCGCCGCTTTGTAGAAGTAGATCTTGTCGATATCCGCCGGGTTTTCCATGCTCAGCGCCGCGAGGTGCTGTTGGGCATCGGCCTTGATGCCGTTCATCCCTTTGGTGAACAGCAGGATGTCATAGCCTGGGCAGGTGTCGCCGCCGCCGTTAATCTGGTGGTAGGAGAGGTCGCTGACAAAGGTTTCGCCGCTGAAGGCCCAAACGCCCGCTTCGCGGTACTGCGCTTCACAGATCTCATCGAGCGAACGGCCTTCCCAGAATGGCACGATCTCTTCACGGATCGTCTTCTTGTCGGCCTCGGAGATAACGAACGGATCCTGCGGGCGGGTGCCCATGGTATCCAGCTCGTCACGTACCCAGCGCCAGGCGATATCCGGTGAGAACGCCCCGGCACGCGGTTTGCCGCACGGATGGCCGACGATCAGCTCATCTTGCTGGATCAGGATCGGCGCGGTTTCACAGGCGGCGCGGAAAGACTTGGCGCGCAGCAGAATGGTTGGCAGACCTGGGTTGTTTTTTGCCATCTCGGTAAAGGTGATGGCGCGATAGATAGAAACGCTAGGGCGAGCATCGAGGTAGTTGTCACGCAGGCGTTGCAGGCGCGGCGTTAGCCCTTCCATCAGTTTGTGAGTTGCCACGTCTTGCGCTGAGGCGGCCACGAATGGGGCCGATGGCGCACTGTACTGCGGGCGAGCGCCTGCCTGGCCAGCAAACAGTTTTACCTGCAGGTTGCCGTTGAGCGTCATCAGGTTGCTAAGGGCTGCCAGCAACATGGCGGACAGATCGTTGATCACCAATGCAGGATCGTCGAGGCGCACGCCGTGCAGCATGGCGTCAAACATCGGGTAGCCATCCAGCTCACGCGGCGCACGCACTTCGGAAAGCTCACATAGCTTCAGCCACAGGCACTCGACGATTTCATAAGCCTGTTCTGGCGTCAGCACGCCACGGGTAATGTCTTGCTGATAGAAGCTGTACAGCAGCTTGTCGAAGCCGCCTGGGTAAACCGCGTAGCTGCCGTTTTCCAGATGCAGGGCCAGTTGGAAGAAGTAGAATGACTGGCAAGCCTCTTTAAAGCTGCTGGCCCCGTAAGCCGGGACTTTTTTCAGCATGGCGGCCGCTTCTTGCAGCTCCGCCTTGCGGTACGGATGGTTTTCTACCGCTGCCATGTTTTCGGCTTTGCTGGCCAGCTTCTGCGCCAGATGCATCGCCGCATTGCAGGCGTAGATCATGGCGCGGCATTGGTTGACCTCGTCCAACCCGGAACGGCTGACGGCGCTGCCGATGCTTCTGGCGCGGTCTTCCATTTCGGCTTCGATGGCGAACAGCCCTTTGGTGATCACCGCCAGATAGTCCGGTGAGGTCTGGCCAAATGCGGTGAAGGCCGAAGGACTGCGCAGTTCGTTTTCGCTGTGGAACACGGCGGCGCGCGGGGTGGAGGATTGGCTGCCGATGATCAGCTCATCGGGGCCGATGTAGCCGGGCAGTTGCTTGACCAGCTCATTGAACAGCTTGGCATTCTTGACCAACTGCGGCATGCCGGCCACATCGCCACCCAGCGTTTCCAGAATGGCGGCACGTTCGGTGCTGATGGTGCTGTTTTGGGATAAGAGTCTTTCTGCCAGCAGTTTTACGCGTGGCGTCAGTGAATAATGGGCCATGTTCAAATCTCTCCTGATGTCCTGCGGCTTTCGCACAAATTGGCAAAATCCGTTGACTGTAATGAGTGCGTTATTGAAGCTGTACCGGGCCGCCGCTGTAGGCAAGGCGGAACAGTTTCTCCAAATCTGCCGCGTTAACGTCGCGCGGGTTGGTTGGCGTGCAGCTGTCGTGCAACGCCTGCGTGGCCAGTTCGCCAAGGCAAACCTGGAAGCGGTGTTCCTCCACCCCTGCGGCTTGCAGATTGGCCGGTAGCTGCATTTCCTGTTTCAGCGTTTCGATCGCCACCAGCAGGCTATTGACGCCATCACGCACCGAGGTGCTTGGCAGCCCCAACAGGCGCGCCAGGGCGGCATATTTGTGCGCGGCCGGGGTGTCGCAGTTGCCGTCAACGTCGGCATTGAAGGCGACCACCGAGGTCATCAGCAGCGCATTGGCTCGGCCATGTGGGATACCAAACATGCCGCCTAGGGCGTGCGCCAGGCTGTGGGTGATGCCCAACGATGCGTTGGTGAACGCCATCCCGGCCATGCACGATGCGTTATGCATTTTTTCCCGCGCAGGCAGATTGCTGCCCTGTTGGTAGCAGGTCAGCAGGTGGCCGAACACCATCTGCACTACTTTTTCGGCCATCGCATCACTGAAGTCGCTGGCCTTGCGGGAGACATAGGCCTCCAGGGCGTGGCACAGCACATCCATCCCGGTATCGGCGGTAATGCTGGCCGGTACCGACTTCACTAACTGAGGATCGAGGATGGCGATGTCGGGCAGCATGAACTCGTCTACCAACACCAGCTTTTGGCTGCGGGACTTGATCACCGAGAAGCTGGTGACTTCGGAACCGGTGCCGCTGGTGGTGGGGATGGCGACAAAACAGGGCTTGCTACGGCCGCTGTCTTTACGGCAATGCCACAGCGCATACATCACCGCCTTGGCGGCATCAATCACCGAGCCGCCGCCCAAGGCAATCACCAGGTCCGGGTAGTCGTCATCCATCAGCTTCATGCCGCTGACGATGGCGGAAATATCCGGGTCGGAGGCCACCTCGTCATACTGACGACAGCGGATCTGCTGCTGTTGGAGCAGGCTGGTCACCCGCTCGGCCAAGCCAAACTTCACCATCGCCTGATCGGTGACCAAAAACGCCGAGCGTCCAGGCAAGCTGCTCAGCGCGAGCAGCGCATCCTCACCGAAATGGATTTTTGGCTTAATCAGAAACTCATTCATGCCTACTTCCTCTTACTCTTAACGCTCCCGGTGAACCTTCTCGACAATGGCAACGATCGACATGGCCTTGTAGCGGTCTTTACTCAGTGCGAAATACTCTTCCACCAACACCAGATCGTTTTCACCGGCACCGACGCTGTCGACGGCAACGTAGGTGCGATCTTTGATGGCTTCCAGGTCGTCACCCAGCGCCGTGACCAGCAGCAGGTTACTGCCGCGTAGTTCGTCACTTTTCTGTGTGGCCACCACATGGCCGGTTACCTTTGCGAGGATCATGTTTTCACCCTTGGTTGATGTGTTACCGGGACAGGCGTCCAAGCACTTCCGTAATGATCCGTTCGACGTTCTCTTCGGTGATGTCATTGGCCGCGGCGTTAACCACTGCGCGGGTGACCGGCCCGAAACGATCGTCGCCCTGGGCATACAGCGGTGCCGGTGCGGCCTGCGAGGCTACCGCCGCCGTTGGCGCTGCAAAGCGGTTATCGTCGAAGATGCTGGTGCTATGGCTGGTGGGCGAACTGCACGTTTGAGCTGCGGGTTGTGGTTGGCGCAGATCCTCGATGCTACGAACGCCATAGCCGACTTTACGTACGTTCAGCAGGTTCATCGGGCCGACGTTGTCCGAGCTGGAGCCGCCACCAACGGCACCGCAACCGAGCGTTAACGCAGGTATAAGATTCGTGGTTGCGCCAATGCCTCCAAGCGCGGCGGGCGTATTGATCAGGATGCGGTGCACCGGTTTTTGCAGCGCAAACTCGCGGATCACCTGCTGGTTCTGGGTGTGGATGACCAGCGTATGCCCCAGACCTTCGTTGGTGAGTAGTTCCACCACACGGTCACAGGCGCTCATCCAGTCTTCTTCGATGTACAGACCCAGCACCGGGCAGAGTTTTTCACGGGCGTAAGGGTTTTTGCGCGAGACGCTGTTTTGTAACGAAATCAGCACCCTGGTGGTCGCCGGTACGCAGAATCCGGCACGCTCGCTGAGGTAGATGGCGGTCTTGCCCACCACTTCAGGATTAATCATGCCGTTCGGGCGTAACAGGATATTGGCCAGGCGGGCAGACTCATCGTCGTTCATGAAGTAGCAGCCTTGGGCCAGCAACTCGCGGTGTACGTCCTGATAGATGCACTTTTCCACGATGATCGACTGCTCAGAGGCGCAGATCACCCCATTATCGAAGGTCTTGCTGGTGATGATGTCCTTCACCGCCTGCTGGATATTGGCGCTGCGTTCGATAAACGCCGGGCCGTTGCCTGGGCCACCGCTGATGGTTGGCGTGCCGGAGCTGTAGGCTGCACGGACCATGCCTTCGCCGCCGGTAGCCAGGATCAGCGCGACGTCTTTGCTGTGCATCAGGGCTTTGGTGGCTTCCAGCGTCAATTGGGTCAGGCCGTCAACGATACCCGCAGGGGCACCGGCCTGGAGTGCGGCCTGCTTGACGATCTCAATCGCTCGCTGGCTGCACTGGCGCGCATTAGGATGCGGGGAGAAAATAATGGCGTTCCCGGCCTTCAGCGCGATCAGCGTTTTATAGAAAATGGTTGAGGTTGGGTTGGTGGACGGCACCAGGGCGGTAATAACCCCTAACGGGACGCCTACGTCCATCACTTTATTCTGCTGGTCGTCACGAATAATACCGACGGTTTTTAAATCCTTAATATGCTCAAAAACTTTTTCAGAGGCGAAAATATTTTTTAACACCTTGTCTTGCCAATTGCCGAAGCCGGTTTCTTCATGGGCCATCTTTGCCAATTCTTCGGCATGTCTGGCCGCTTCGCTGGCAATATGTTTAATAATGCCGTCGATCTTTTCCTGTGAATATTTGGCAAACAGCAATTGCGCCTGTTTGGCATTTTTAATCAGCGTGCGAGCCTGCTGAATGGATTGTAAATCTGGATCCAATGTGGTCATTAGTCTATTCCCCTGAATAGGAGTTTAATTTTTTACTTGCTGCAATCGGCTAGAGTATTTATCTGCCACCGCCGGTCATCAGGCTGAATTACGCCTTATGCTGTGAGGCGATTTTCTCAATATCATTATGTGGGCGTGCAATAACCCGGGATGAAATCACTTCGCCAATTCGGCTGGCGGCTTCAATACCGGATTCCACCGCCGCGTTAACGGCGCCCACGTCGCCTTTCACCATCACGGTGACCAGGCCGGAGCCGACGTTTTCATAGCCAATCAGTTCAATATTGGCGGCCTTACACATAGCATCGGCGGCTTCGATAGCAGGCACCAACCCTTTGGTTTCGATCAATCCGAGTGCATCTTTCATCAGTGAATTCCTTGTTATTCGGTGATTTTGTACTGCGAGATGATTTTCTGGATATCGTTATGCGGGCGGGCAATGACCAGTGAGGTAACCACTTCACCCACGCGTTTGGCCGATTCGATACCGGAATCCACCGCCGCCTTGACCGCGCCCACGTCGCCTTTCACCATCGCGGTAACCAGGCCGGAACCGACGTTCTCATAGCCGATCAGCTCCACGTTGGCCGCTTTGCACATCGCATCGGCGGCTTCAATACAGGCCACCAGCCCTTTGGTTTCAATCAATCCTAATGCGTCACCCATGATCCGTTCTCCTCAGAAGCGCTGTTTACGCTTTGTGCTTAATCACGATTTTGTTGATGTCGTTGTGTGGGCGGGCGATAACCAGTGAAGTCACTACTTCACCCACGCGTTGTGCGGATTCCACGCCGGAATCGACGGCGGCTTTTACCGCACCGACGTCACCTTTCACCATGGCGGTGACCAGGCCGGAACCGACGTTTTCATAGCCGATCAGTTCGACGTTGGCCGCCTTGCACATGGCATCCGCTGCTTCAATACAGGCCACCAACCCTTTGGTTTCGATTAAGCCTAATGCATCACCCATTGTAGTTTCCTCCACAAAGCCGGTTTATGAGTTGTCATCTGCTGTGCCGTTCGGCCATGAGGGGATCAAGGTTTCCGACGGCTAAGGGCACTATACCCCCTGGCGGTTTAATCAAAATATAAATTCACATGTCGCTATGTATTTAGTTTTTTGTTCTTTAAATAAGCCTGTATTTATCCTTATTTTATCTGTTTGCTCTGATAATCAGCCCGGTAATAGTTCTGCTCCCTGGCGGGAATTGCCCGATTTTGGCATTCACTTGGGGGCGGAAAACAATGTTAAATCTATGGTGATCAAATGGGTTTTTTAGGTAGCGGGGCGGCTTGCAGACTGTGGAGTAGCGCAGGTTTTTTTGGGGAACTGAACGTGCCACATGTTGACCGCCGTTGTTACCTACAGCACCATGCCAGCTCCCTCTCCTTTTTGGGGAGAGGGTTGGGGTGAGGGGAAATAGCGATCGCCGAATAACCGACAGGCACTATGACTATCAGGGGCGCTTTTCTGGGATTATAAGGGCCAATGAAAGGGAGGCCAGAGGCTAATGACAAGGGGGAACAGGTTTGCTGAGGGAGCGGATGTTACTCTAACTGACTACCGGGTTTCAACGCACAGATAAACAGTGGGGAGTTGATCGAACTGAGTAACACGGTGTCGGCATTGATTTTCTCCATCGCCAGTTGCAGGCCGTCGTGGCTGTCTGACATTTCCCGCATAAAGTAATCAAAGATCACGTCGGGAGACTGATCGATAGAGGATTTGCTGGAGACCCAGCGGTTGATCTGGTAATAGCGGGCGCCAGGGGAAACGCGCTTGCTGGAATAATCAAACTGTACGTAGCGTTGCAAATAAAGCCAACCTGCCTCCGAGTCTGAATATCCCTCCACCACGATAGAACCTTTGCCTTTGGCATTAAAGTTAAAGTGAATATTAACGTTTACGGATTCGGTGACGGTGTCTTCAAAATGCATAATGGCTTTGGTTGAGCAGTTTAAAACATCATCGCGCCAGATGACATTATGCTTGATGGTGATAAATAGTGAGACCAGTAGCAATATGATAGAGACGGCAAACAGCCTTCTCCCCCAGCCCATTGTTTTCATAATTTATTTCCATGAATAATAAAAATAGTTATCGCAGTAGCTGAATGTATTATCTTGATGTTGGGCGCAGTGTGCGAGAAACGTCCGGCCTAAACCGTTGGATTGCAGCTTATCACCATAAAAGAACAGAAAGCGCTCATCTTTATCATACTTGATGTTCTTTTTTTCTTTGACAGCAATAAAGTTTTTCAGGTAATTCTCGCGCATTCTTGGATTTATCATGGTGTCGGTGGATAACACCTCAATGGGCTCCTGCGCGACGGAGGTGAAGGTGAGAGGGGCCAGACTGCCGTTGTTGCTCCACGACCAGCCGATCAGCGCGATGGCCAACAGGGATATCATTGCACCGGCATAGCCCCAGTAGCGATCGTTGCTGGTGAAGGGCGCCGCTACCGGCACTGGCTCTGGAGCTCTCTCGGCAGGGGATTTGTGTTCGCTGGCATGTATCACTGGATGCAGCAAGGAGTCATCGATTACCTCGATCGTCAGCTCTGGGTTGATTTCCAAGCGGCCACGGGCCACGGTGACGATCACGTTCTCAATGCCGTAACGGCGGAAGGCTTTGCGCAGGATACTCAGGTACTGGTTCAGGTTGCTGTTGGAGGACATCAGCCCGTTGTCGTCCCAGACTCGTTGCATCACGGTATCGCGGCTGATGACGCCAGGATGCTGGATCATGAAGAACAGCAGGGCGTTGGCAGTGATGGTGAGTTGGCTATCTGACTTGCCGCCATCGTCCAGCTTCAGCGAGCCTTCGGTGGCGTCATAACTAAGAAAGGCATTAATTTTATATTTCATTATCGCCCCTGGGTGATTGGCTGCCCGCGAACTGCGGAGGTTAAAACTCCTCGAAGGTCATTGCCGCCAGTCTCGTCACCAATGCAAGCCGCTCTTCCGACGTCATAGTGACTCCTTCCGTGAGTTCAGAAAGCCATAGGCCGTCTGCACCATAGCGTACCAAGTTACCTACGTAGCTGCGATCCAGTTCATCGGCGTTGGCCAGATGTTGCAGCACCCACTCCCGCCAGCATTTACGCAACACCATTTCATTCGGCATAGCCAGCGACAGCAGGGCCAATTGACGGCTGGTGTCGGTTTCACTGATGCCAGCCAGGTACATCAGATAGGCCCGGGAGAAGCGCCCGCGTGGGTTATCGTCCTCGGCCATCAGCGCCATAATGCCGCGATCCATCACGGCCAGCAGGCGAATAAACAGCGCGTGGATCAGCTCCTGCCTGCCGGGAAAGTGGTGCAGCAGCCCGCCCTTGCTGACCCCAGCCTGTTTGGCGACGGCGTTGAGCGACAGCGCGGCAATCCCATCTTTGGCTGCGATGATACTGGCGGCTTCCAGCAGCTGTTCTTGCAGCCGTTCCGGGTCCTTTTTGCGATGCACGTGGGTATTCATGCGGCGATCATACCGACCAGCCGGTATGTTATTTTTGATCGAGGTCAATCCGCTTCCCCTAAAGGTCTGACCAATGCTGAATAATGCTAGCCAGGTCAAACTATTTTAGTTATCAATCAATTAGGAAAGATTTTGCTAGCTTAATCGGGGTTGGGAGCTAACTGGGGCGTAAAGGCTGACAAGTGGCTCGGACGGCTCCCTCTCCCTGTGGGAGAGGGTTGGGGTGAGGGGCTACAAAATCCAGTCCAGCAGCAAAATACCGACCAGGCTGATCGCCCAGGCTATAGTCGTGGGCACTGACCAGACCATCATCTGCTGCTTCACGTCCTTGATCCCCATCATCCTGTTGACTACCCAGAACATGCTGTCGTTAAAGTAGCTGAAGAACAGCGCGCCCATGGTGGCGGCCTGCGCGGCAGCGAGCATATTGACGCCGGGCAACTGGCTGACGATGGGGGCTGAGATGGACGCTGCGGTGATCATGGCAACGGTGCCTGAACCCTGTATCAAGCGCACCAATGTGGCAATAAAAAACGGGATCAATACCGGGGACAGCGGCAGATTGGCGACGTGCTGCGCCAGCAAGGTGCCGGTGCCACTCTCACGTAACACCGCCCCCAGCGCGCCACCGGCACCGGTTACCAGCAGGATAATCCCGGCGGTCTGCAACCCTTCCTCCAGCCGTTCCAGCGTCTCGTGCTTGTCGACCTTCGGCATCAGGGTGTAAACCGCCAGCAGCACGCTGATGGCCAACGCAATCACCGGTGCGCCGAGGAAGGCAAAGGCTTGCCCCCACAGGCTGTCCCCCAGCCAGGCCATGCCTTCAGACTTGGCCAGCATAGTGTTCACCGCGTTGATGAAGATCAGCACGATGGGTGCGATGATTGGCAACAGCGATAGCGTTAAGCTCGGCAGCACCTTGGCCTCTTTCTCGGCCAGATAGCGCTGGTGGGCGGCCCGTAGCTCTTCCGGCTCCTCATCCTGGTTTTCGGGTGTAAAATCAGGGTAATAGGTACCGAGCCAGCGCGCATAGATCACAATGCCGATCACGCAGGGAATGGCTAACACCAGCCCGGCCAGCATCATGGCGCCGATATCCACGCCGAAGATCCCCGCCACCCCTAGTGGGCCAGGGGTCGGTGGTACCGCGTGGTGAGTAATGATTAGACCCCCAGCCAAAGCGACTCCGAGCGTCAGCAGGTTGCGCTGGCCTTTCTTGGCGAGCGCCTTGACCAACGGATAAAGGATGACGAAGGCTGAATCGACGAAAATCGGGATGCTGACGATATAGCCGGTGATCGCCAACGCCCATTCCTCGCGCTTTTTACCCAGCCACTTGATAAAGCTGAAGGCGATCTGCTCCGCCGCGCCGGAAACCTCCAGCACGCGGCCCATCATCACCCCCAGACCAATGACAATCCCGATGCTGCCGAGCGTGCTGCCAAACCCTTTGGAGATGGTATCCACCGTCTGCATGGCACTCAGTCCGCCGCTGATCCCGGCGATAGAGGCCGCCGCCAGCATGGCGATCAGCGCATGAACCCGGGTGCGTAACACCAGAAACACCAGTACGAACACGGCCACCGCCAGGCCGATGATAGGGGTATAAAGTGCCATAATCAGCTCCCTGCCTGCGGCATCTCATCGCGCATAAAGGCACGGATGACCTGCTGGAAGTTCTCGTCGGCATAGAACCCCAACGCCAATGCACGTTGTACCTCGAAGTTGCCCGGCCAACTGGCGACAATGCGATTGATGGCTTCATCCGGTACAAAGCTCACCTTGGCACGAGCCTGCTCACCGGCTACCTCCTCCAGTGCGGCTAGCATCTGTTCCACCGTGACGCTAATGCCGGGCAGGTTGACGATGCGTGAGGTGCCGAACTGCGCGGCGGGCAGCGTGGCGGCATGGATAAAGTTGCGTACCACGGTGCCAGGGCTGGACAACCACAGTGCCAACTCCGGGGCAACCGGGCAGACGGATGGCTCCCCGTGCAACGGTTCACGAATGATGCCGCTGGCAAAGGAGGATGCTGCCTTGTTCGGCTTGCCGGGGCGCACGCTGATGGTGGGCAGACGTAACACTCGTGCATCGACAAACCCTTTGCGGGCGTAATCGTTGATCAACAGCTCACACAGGGCCTTTTGCGCACCATAGGAGGATTGTGGCTGTACGGCGCACTCATCGCTGACGGTGGCCGGAAGCTGGCCGCCAAACACTGCCAGCGAGCTGGTGAAGATAAACTTCATTGCCGGGGCATTGCGGCGGGCGGCTTCCAACAGTCGGCGAGTGGCGTCAAAGTTCACCTGCATCCCAAGATCGAAGTCGCTTTCCGCATGGCTACTGACGATGGCGGCCAGGTGATACAGCACGCTGCAATCGTTGTCGATCAGCCGATGGGCGGCATCGGGTTGAGTGAGATCGAGTGCCAGGCAGCGAACTCGTGGATCCGCTAGCGGGGCGTTTGGCTGCTGGATATCTGCCAGAACCAGTTCGTCAAACGGCAGCGTATTGTCTCGCAGTAGCGCGGCTGCCAAGCGTTGACCCAAAAAACCTGCTCCGCCAGTAATGATGACCTTCATGGTTATATTCCTTTGTAGGGGGTGTTATCAGAGGTTGATGCTGTGCAGCCGCACGCCACGCTCTTGGAGTTGTTGCTGCGTTTCTGGCGGCAGGGCAGCATCGCAGATGATGTCGTCGAGCGCCGCCAGCGAGCAGACGCGAAACATGCCGTACTTGCCGTATTTACTGCTGTCGGAGACCAGTACCTTGCGCCGGGCTACGTCCAGCAGCGCCTGTTTCACCAGCACTTTCTCCTCGTGCGGGGTAGACAAGCCATGTTCTAAATCCCAGGAACTGGTGCTGATAAAGGCCACGTCGATATTCAGGGTGCGCAACAGCATGGCGGCGCAGCTGCCGACGCAGGAATAGTTGCGTTGATCGACTCGTCCGCCGGTGTGAAACAGGTTGAGTTGCGGGCGGTTCATCAGGTGCTGGATAATGGAAAAATCGTTGGTGACCACGGTCAGGTTGAAGCGTTCGGCCAGTTGGCGGGCGATCTCGAAGCTGGTGGTGCCCGCGTCCAGATAGACCACCTGGCCATCTTCGACCAGGCCGGCGGCATATTTGCCGATGGCCCGTTTTTGCCGGTGATGCAGTTGGGCCTTCTCTTTGTAGGCCAGCTCCTGGCGTAGCGCGTCGCTCAGGCGCACTCCGCCGCTGACGCTGATCACCTTGCCTTCTTCTTCCAGTTGATGGATGTCGCGCCTGACGGTCATATGTGAAACGCTCATCAACTCGGCCAGGGCCACGATGGTGACCAACTGATACTCATGTACATAGCGATAGATAAAATCGCGGCGTTCCGATGGGATCATCCTCGTCTCCTGGTCGGTAGCGATGGTGCCGCTGGGTGGCTGTTATTTTTTGTTATGTTATTAATATTCAATCATTTGATTTAACAAATAAACGAGGGTTGTCACAGAAGGGTGGGCGGGTATGGGGTGGGTTTATTGGTTTAAATCTGTTTATATTCAATGTGTTGATTTTATTTTTTGCGATGGAATGAATCACAGAAGGTTGTGATGAAAAGTGTGAGGTGTAACAAAAAAGCGCAGATCGGCGTTGGGGCTATTCGTTTAATAACGCAGTGGTAACTCGTAGTTACTATCAGTACCGGATCAGCTCCCTTTTAGTGTGATTGCAGATTGGTACGGCATTAATAGACTAGCTCGGACGGCTCCCTCTCCTGTGGGAGGGTTGGGGTGAGGGGCGACCGTAGTGGCTGATGAGGTAAATTTAGGGCAATAAATGAGCAAGGGAAGCTGAGAAAATCGACGGATGACGTTTTTTTCAACATTCAACTCGTTGAATGCTTGATAAGTGTTGCGCGAGGCAAGTGGGAAGGTATAATGCCCACGTTTTCCGCATACTACTTCAGTGCCGAAGTGGCGAAATCGGTAGACGCAGTTGATTCAAAATCAACCGTAGAGATACGTGCCGGTTCGAGTCCGGCCTTCGGCACCATTAGTCAGTACGCAAATCAAGTCGCCTTCGAGCGGCTTTTTTTGTGCCTG
>NZ_JBKJYW010000297.1:0-29542 GCF_046715635.1 Serratia sp. (in: enterobacteria) | reverse complement strand
TGATAGATAAAAGGGTGTATGAAACCCATCTGACCTTACCAAACTCGGTGGTGGAAAAGATGCGTAACCCAAGTGGGAAAAGTGATCCGTTCAATAATACCTATGACAAAGTGCAAATAGGTCTGGCTCCCGAAGGAAAGGTGGTGGTGTGGGTGGTTGGCATAGGTTCGGAGCCTAATTATCGCATTACGCCGTCAGTCCTGAAGACGTTATCCGGAGATGATTTAAAAATTTGCAAAGGAATAACACGGTTTTCTAACGGCTATGAATATGGGGGAAATACTGAGGATTTTATCAAAGGGAAAACCTATCCCTACGGCAATTGGTAGCAGACATTGTTCCTAACCCGTCTGGCGGGGCTTCTTCCGGTACTGGCGCTGATGGCGTGCCACGGTGCGGGCCAGCCCGAGGCTTCTGTCCAAAACGATGTGCCCACCGAGTGGAAATTTAATTTTTTCACGCCCAGGGCGCTACCCGCACTGGTAACGTTTGTCTCAATTCTTGATGCTGACGGTATTGATTACCGGTTTAATACGTTGGACAGCACCCCGGACCTGGATAAAGTCATCGGCAATTGAAATGATAGCGATCGGGCACCTGGAGGGCACTGGAATCACGTTAAACATCCCCCCAGGCATATTCTGTTTTGCTGGGACTCCGTGATTGATAAAAGAGTGTATGAAACTCACCTGACCTTGTCTGACGCCGTTGTAGAGAAAATGCGCAAACCCAGCGTGTATAAGGATTATCAGGGTAATATAGGGTATTACGAAAACATACAAATTGGTCTGGCTCCGGGAGGTAAGGTTGCAGTCTGGTTACGAGGCATCGGTAATCAGCCTAATTATCGCGTGACGCCATCAGTCTTAAAGACTGTTTCCAGGGATAAATTAGAGCTTTGCAAAGGGATAACCAAGAGTGATTTTTCTTATGGATATGGCAAAGACATAATAGATTTTATTAAGGGGAAGGCGTATCCGTATGGTAATTGGTAGCTATCATGACTGCCTTTATCTTATGCCACAGGTAATGGTTATTCACCTGAAGCTCACCTTGGGTCTTTCCGTCTGTTGAGTTATTGCCATACTGGCGTAGTTGACCTCAAGATGAGCTTCTTGCTTTTAACGACGCGTCAGAACGATCCTGCGTTGGGCGTACAGCGTTTCCGCAGACAGCTGAAACTTATATTCCGCTGCCTTCAGCTTTCGCGATTTAAGCATTTTCATCGTGACGCCACTTATTTTCCCTGACTCAATCCGTCTCTTGATTTCGCCTGTGCTCAGCATGAGTTGCTTCTGCAAAATCGACAGCAGGCTGACCTGAAAAGAACGAGAAATCCTGACGCTAACCCTGACCCGATTGCGGGGAGATATGCTGACCGACCACCGCTCCTGAATGCGAAAATCAGGCCGACCCGATAGCTCGGCGTTGTTTCGCTTCAGCGTCTCTTTATCATAGGCAAAATGTTGAACCATAACGATATCGTTCGCTATCAACCGCTGATAAAGTTCAGGATTAATTTTTCTGACGTGCAGGCGTGAAAATAGGGATATATTCCAAGTGTAGTCGCAGTGCGTGCACTTATAGATACTCCAGATATCAAGCAGCTTCTTTTGCGAATTTATCCGAATAGCCCCCGAAGGCGTGAAATCCCGTTTTACGCTGCATGAAGGGCAGCGTTTCGCAATGCGCTGATACCCCACGGGCGTGACGGTCCATGTAACTTTCATAACGTACCTTTTTTAACCCATACAAAACCGGATCCGAACTGAACGGACCATGGATGTTTATGTATGAAAAATATTTATAAGATATTTTTCAGTGGGTTAAAAAAAGATTTCCAACGCTACAATCCTGTCGATGATCAAAGAGAGATGTCGAGACTATCAAAGCGGCATTATCGGGTAAATGAGTTCAATCAATATTCATGATGGTCACGGCAGGATCTATTGATCTGACACGCTAAACGCCGTGCATGAATTCTGTATGTTTAAGACAATCAAACGACAGAAGGAGCGCTTTATGACACAGCACGAACAATATAGGTGTGCATAATGTGTTACTCGTTATGTTGAAAAGGCCGTAGCGAAATGGGTTGGCCGAGAAAGTTATGATTGGTGGTTGGGCTAGGTTGCTTGATGGAAAGGTTATCTTTGCTGATCGCGATGATGGGATATTGGCCAAGTTTGGCAAAGGCCGAGACAGTTGGGTACTCGAACAACCGTTCGATCCTTACCGGTCAACTGCAAATGAAGAACAAGCTTTGTCGGTTGCATCAGCGGATTGCCTTGGTTGAGATTTGGTACTGAAAAAGTCAGGTAAGAGCATCAGATTGGCTGACCAAGTGAATTTTTCGACTTTGACCAATGAAAGACAATGACAGCACCAGATAACCAGATTCCACGTACCGTTACCATGGTGCGCATAATGTATATTATGTTAAATTGCATTGTGAGTTACGCACCAGGTTATCCCGCTAGGCTTATCTCACCTCACCTTCACGCTTTACCTGCTTGGTTTCCTAGAAGTTGGTTCATGAGTTCGAGTTGATGCTCAATCGGTTTCAATCCTCGATCGGTGTTCCTTGATGAAAATGCATCTGCCAATGGCCTCCGCTCTCTGGTGACGATTGCAACCAGATCGAAGAACGCTCGGCGCGGCGAACCATGCTGCCATCCGCATCACGTTGAAAACTTTTATACCTCAACAATACGGCACCATCGGCAATCGCCACCAGTTTGAACGCTTCGGCAAAAATCCGTGGCTGACCGCTTTCTACCTTTAGCGCCGCAATGGTTTGCTGTCTGTCATAGTGCAGCCCGGAACAGCCGATCTCTTCAAAGTCGTCATGCAGCAATTCTCCGACGATATTGGCATCGTTGCGTGTTGCCGACTGATGGAGTTGGACCTCCAATGATTGGATCACTGGCAAAAGCTGTGCAATATCGTTCAAAACGCCCTCCTTTTTGATCGCGCTACGTGAAATCTGAGAATTAATGGCTGTCATTATCCAGCAGATTTCACCAGCGGCAACATTTTGGCTGCGTCGAGTCGCCTGGCAACTCGACGCAGATTCGGCAACTAAAGGATTACGCGTTCAGCAATTTTTCAGCCGTTTCTTTCACGCTGGTCAGCAAGACTTTTACGTCTTCCAGGCAAACCGTTGGGTTCAGCAGCGTTAGCTTCAGACACGTTACGCCGTCCGCTTCAGTTACCCCAACGTTGGCGCTACCTGATGCCAACAGGACATCGCCGATACGCTGGTTCAACAATGCGATAAACGCACGATCGCTACTTTGCGGGCAGAAACGGAACAGTACGCTTGCCAGTTGCGGCTGCATAACAAGTTCTAAATGTGGCTGTGCAGAAACATACTCAGCAACTTGTTGTGACAGTGTAACGCCGTTATCAATGATTTCGGCGTACTGCTTTTTACCTAAAGCTTCTAGGCCCATCCACAGTTTCATGGCATCAAAACGACGTGTGGTTTGCAGTGATTTAGACACCAGATTCGGCACGCCGTGCTCTTCGTCAAAATCAGAGTTCAGGTACGCCGCCTGATAACGCATCAGCTCGTAATGACGTGCGTCTTTCAGCAGGAAAGCACCACAGCTGATGGTCTGGAAGAACTGCTTGTGGAAATCCAGGGTCACGGAGTCTGCGGATTCCAGGCCGTTCAGATAGTGGCGATACTTCTCAGAAAGTAACAGCGCCCCTCCCCATGCGGCATCAACGTGAACCCAGATATTTTCCAACGCGGCCAGCGCGGTGATATCCGTTAACGGATCAATCGCACCCGCATCGGTCGTACCGGCGGTGGCCACAATCGCCATCACCTGCTCACCGTTGGCTTTTGCCTGCGCCAGTTTGGTTTTCAGGTCAGCGAGATCCATGCGCGAGAACGCATCGGTTTTCACCTGGGTGACTGACTGGTAGCCCAACCCCATCAACGCCATGTTTTTTTGCACGGAGAAGTGCGCGCTTTCAGAGCAGAACACTTTGATTTTGCTCAGATCGCCCGTTAAACCATGCTGTTGAACGCAGTGTCCCTGACGCGCAAAGAACGCATCCCGCGCCAGCATCAGCCCCATAAGGTTACTCTGGGTGCCGCCACTGGTGAACACACCGGCATCACCAGCGCTGTAGCCTATCTGCTCACGCAGCCACTCGATGAGTTTGATCTCAATGATAGTTGCTGACGGGCTTTGATCCCAGGAGTCCATACTCTGGTTAGTGGCGTTGATCAGTACCTCTGCAGCCTGGCTTATCACCAGGCTCGGGCAATGTAGATGCGCCACACATTGTGCGTGATGTACAGAGAGGCTGTCCTTGAGGAAATACTCAACTGCACGCTCAATGGCGGCCTGGTTACCCAGGCCCTGAGAGGTAAAGTTCAACTGGATGCGCTCGCGCAGCTGGTCGACGGTTTTACCCTGATACATTTCAGGCTGCTTTAACCATTCGATAACCGCTTTGCTGCTCTGCTCAATGGCATCCTCATAGGCGGCGATACTCTGCGCCGAACCGGAGAGAATTGGGTTGTTATCAGACACGATCGTTATCTCCGATTAAACCGGCGCCCAGCAAGGCATTTTCAAATTTATCGAGGAAAATTTCCAGCTCAGCGTTGGTGATCAGCAGAGACGGCAACAGACGAAGTACGCAACCATGGCGGCCACCACGCTCCAGAATCAGACCAGATTCGAAGCATTTTTTCTGCAGCAATGCCGAAAGTTCACCATCCGCCGGGTAGCATCCCATGTGATCCTTTGCTTCGTTAGGCTTCACGATCTCAATGCCGATCATCAGGCCCAGGCCGCGTACGTGACCGATAACCGGATAACGTTTTTGCAGTTCGGCCAGTTTGCCTTTCAGCCACTCGCCCTGGGCGGCAACTTTATCCGCAATGGCGTTGTCTTTAAGGTGCTTAAGCGTGGTCAGACCGGTGGCCATTGCCAACTGGTTACCGCGGAATGTCCCGGTATGGTGGCCTGGCGCCCATGCGTCAAACTGTTTTTTGATGCCCAGTACGGCCAACGGCAGACCGCCGCCGACAGCTTTAGACATAACGATGATATCTGGCTCGATACCTGCGTGTTCAAACGCGAACAGTTTACCGGTGCGGGCGAAACCAGCCTGGACTTCGTCGATGATCAGCAGAATTCCATGGTCCTGCGTGACTTTACGGATGCGCTGCAGCCACTCGACCGGCGCCGGGTTCACTCCGCCCTCGCCCTGCACCGCTTCGAGGATCACCGCCGCAGGTTTGCGTACGCCGCTTTCCACGTCATTGATCAAGTTTTCGAAGTAGTACGTCAGCGCTTTAACGCCTGCGTCGCCACCAATACCCAGCGGGCAGCGGTACTGATGCGGATAAGGCATAAACTGCACTTCCGGCATCATGTTGCTGACGGCTTCTTTTGGTGACAGGTTACCGGTTACGGAGAGCGCGCCGTGCGTCATACCGTGGTAGCCGCCGGAGAAACTGATGATGCTTGAACGACCGGTAACTTTTTTCGCCAGTTTGAGCGCGGCTTCAACCGCATCAGCACCAGACGGACCGGTGAATTGCAGGCAATACTCTTCGCCCTGACCCGGTAATAAAGAGAGTAAATAAGATGAAAATTCATCTTTCAGAGGTGTGGTAAGGTCCAGCGTATGTAACGGTAAGCCGCTGCTGATGACACTTTGAATGCTTTGAAGCACGTCAGGATGATTATGACCCAGCGCCAGAGTCCCGGCGCCTGCCAGACAATCAAGGTATTGATTATTTTCAACATCAGTAATCCATACGCCCTGCGCTTTGGCAATGGCCAAGGGTAGTTTACGGGGATAGCTTCTGACGTTAGACTCAAACTCGGCTTGTCTTGCTAAAAAGGTATCATTGCTTTGTGGTAATGAATTAGCACTTAAAGTATCAATACGGACTTTATCCGTCATCATATCACTCCCACAACCTCGGGTATTATTAACGCCGGGTTGAGTAAAGGTTAAAGGAATTGGCTGTAAAAGCGCGGCCAATATATAGTATTTTAATGGTGTACTCAATCATTTGTTTTACCCTATCGCCAACCCTTTAAAATCAATGTATAACAATAACTTACCTTTTGGCATGCATTAGATTTTGTTACCAATATCGTGCAAAGCATGACGAATACCCAGATTACATACAACGTCATGAAACCCTTCGGTTTGATATGGTTTTATTCTTTTGTTACACGATTTTACCGTTAACAATGCTGGGTATTGAGCTGTAAGACACTCTTTTTCACTGATTTATTGTCAAATATAATAAAAATCTCGATCCATAAAGATAAATCACTTACTATGGCGCGCTTATTTGCACTACCCGTAAATAAAGAACTAATGCGCATCACACCGGTAACGCGTAAGAGGCAATACACGTAATCGACAACAGGATGCTTTCCTGGGTTGTCATCAGAAATGTTCGCGGGCGGACATTTCGTAAGGCGAAGCGTGCTTCCCTTATGCCGAGAATGAAAATTTTCTAGCCATCTTTTTATGGCGCCCTGATATGAGATTGTTATGACACGCATTTATCCACAATTCGTCGTTGCCAAATTTGGCGGCACCAGTGTTGCCGACTTCGACTCGATGAATCGCAGTGCCGGTATTGTTCTTGCAGATGACCAGGTTCGTCTGGTCGTGTTGTCTGCCTCCGCGGGGGTCACAAATCTATTGGTTGAACTTTCTGAAGGGTTGGAAAGTCGTGATCGTATGGATAAAATTGATACCCTTCGCACTATCCAGTACAACATTATTTCCCGCCTGAAAGCGCCGTTGGTTATTGGCAAAGAAATAGACCAACTCATTGAAAATATTGCCCATCTTGCCGAAACGGCATGGGCAACGCCTTCCACGGCGCTGAGTGATGAACTGGTCAGCCATGGCGAGTTGATGTCGAGCCTGTTATTTGCTGAAGTGCTTCGTGAACGTGAAGCGCAGGCAGAATGGTTTGATGCACGTAAAGTCATTCGAACCAACAGCCTTTACGGTTGCGCCGAACCCACTATCAACCTTGTGGAAGTTCAGGCTGAAGCCCATCTGCGCCCGCGTATTGAGCAGGCGATTGTTATCACCCAGGGTTTTATCGGCAGTGATGACGCTGGGCATACCACCACGCTGGGCCGGGGCGGCAGCGACTACACTGCTTCCCTGCTTGGCGAAGCCTTGCAGGCCGCACGTGTCGATATCTGGACTGATGTGGCCGGGATCTACACTACCGATCCGCGCATTGTGGCGCAGGCCCGGCGTATCGACCATATCTCTTTTTCCGAAGCCAGTGACATGGCCGCTTTTGGGGCGAAAGTGCTCCATCCGGCGACCCTGTTACCTGCGATGCGGAAAAATATCCCGGTCTTTGTTGGCTCCAGTAAAAACACCGCTGCCGGTGGAACGCTGGTTCGCCGCGAGGCAGAGAATCCACCACTTTATCGCGCCATTGCCGTTCGTCGTAAACAGACGCTGCTGAGATTGCACAGATTGCATGCACAACCGGCATACACATTCTTTGCCGAAATGTTCGCGATCCTGGCAGAACATCAGGTTGATGTGGATCTGGTTACCACCTCCGAGGTTTGCATAGCGCTGGCCCTGAACTCCACGGGATCCACTTCGGGAGAAGATCACACCCTGACCACCGCGCTGCTTACTGCCCTCTCTTCTCATTGCCGGGTCGAGATTGAAACCGGGCTGGCCTTGGTCACGCTGATTGGCAATCAACTCCATCGTGGCGCGGGCGTATGCCGGGATACCTTTGCGGAGCTTGATGAGTATGCCGTACGCATGATTTGCCATGGCGCATCCAATGATAATCTTTGCTTCCTGCTGCCAAGCGACGTCGCTGACGGCGCGGTTATTGCGCTACACCGTAGATTATTTGAGTAAGTGAAATCGGGGCGTTTACGCGCCCCTGAAACGTCTGCCTTTTTGATTGTGCTTTGTGAAATCTGACCAACAAAGCGTCTTTGCGGCTCCTATGACGCTATAAACATCCGGACAAAACGCTCCACTGGCCATTCCTTGATGTCGGATACCTGCCCATCCCCGATCTCGATAAGCCGAAGCTGGCCCACTTCATTTTCAACCATATCGATGGAGAAAAATGGAGCATCGATGAGCTGCGCGATTTCAATAACCACTTCTGGAATATTACCGTCTGCAGAGAACACTTTACCATTCAACGAAAAATATCTGCGCTCACTCTCGGGGACAAAATTTTCGAAACGCCTGAGGCTGACTCCCCCTTCAATTTTCCCACGGAAGTGCTCAATGGCTTTCAACACTTCGCGGATCTCATCAGCATTTACGGCAACAGAGCCTCTGGAGGTGGTTAATGATTTAACATAATCCTTAACGAAGTAACACGGCCACTTAAGCCGATCGGTCAGCTTATCGAAATCAGCCTCTGCACTGACCAATACGGTCTCCGGCGTGTACTGTTGGCAAATATCGTACCAGCCGGTGATGTAATGACACCGAATATAATCGTCAAACGATTCAAGCATTTGCCCACCGCTTAACGAAACGGCTCTATGGAGTTGCTGATATTCTTCCGGGCTTAACATCCATCCACGCCATATTACGGGGGTATCTGACTCAAGATTTTGAGAGAATCTGTATTTTCCCATTGAGACGTGTTCAGATGACAGCAACACACAGGTCAATCCATTCTGTCTGGCGCAGTTAAACTCCTGCTCAAAGGTTTCATCGGCCTTGGCAGGTTTAAAATAATCACTGGGATAAATCAGCTGCATTTAAATTCACCCTATTTTAATTTATTTTACGGTACCGCAAGATCATATATTACAACAACTCGACCAGTTCAAACTCTTCTACTACCAGTTCCATTGTGTCGGAGTAACCCCCTTCTCTTTGGAAGAACTCTTTGTGCCCTTGCTTCCAGTACCTGAGGCTGAGATCTCCCTCGCCTTCTTTTTTCGCAAGTTCGTCTGTCACATCACAGAAACGAATTACCCGCATAGCGATCGTCCTAATGACGCAGACTGGATCACCCTTGCCATTGAGGATAATGCTGTAGCCGCCGATCGTTGGCGATTCTTCTTCATCTTTGAAAGATGAAAGCGAACCACACGTTGCGGTTTTTACCCCTTTAATAACCAGGTCTGCTAGCGTGTCTGCCATTTCGGCGGAATCGCCAAATGGCCATGCAACGGCCCCCGGATACTTTATCTTCAGGTTTTCAATGATAGTCACTATTAAATCCTTTTAAATCAATTTATTAAAAATTAGATTACTCTCGAGGTAGCAGACTATCATCTCTCCGCTATTTCGCACCAAGCGATTTTTTGAAGAAAGTTGCCATCTCGGTAATAATGCGTTGACAAACACAACTACCCTGTCATCCAATCGTCCCAGGCAGGGGCCACAGAGATTTTTTCCACAATAAAATCAATAAAGCTTCTCACCTTGGGGTCTTGATAATGCCCTGGATGGTACAGTGCGAAAAGATGGTACTCATGCTCTTTAGCTTCATGCTCCAACAAGATTGGGATCAACTCGCCATTAGCGATATGGTCACCCAACATGTAGGTTGGCAGATTGACGATCCCCTGATGATGGAGCGCCGCCTCTAGCAGCCCCAAGGTACTGTTCACTTCAACGATATTATTGATTTTTAACGAATGACCATCGCCGCCAATAAAGTGCCAGTTATCGGAAACGTTTGGATTGATCAGGCAGTCGTGATCCTCCAGGTCTGCCAGGGTTTTCGGCAGGCCACGCCGTTCAAAGTAGCGCCGGCTGGCGCAATAAACCCAGTTGATCTTACAGATTTTGCGCAAAGCAAAGTTGCTCGGCGGGTGCGCAGTAATACGCAGCGCAATATCAATGTTCTCTTCGTTAAGGTTGACGCTTTGGTCATTCAGATCGACTGACAGCCTGACGTCTGGGTTGATCTCTCGATACTCACTGTACAAACGCATCAGGTGAGTAACGCCGAAGGCAATTGAACAGGTGATTTTGAGCTGGCCCTGTGGGTGGCTGCGGAAACTGGAGGTGTTAACCAAGGAGTCATCCAGATCTGCCAGCAGGTGCTGTGCCCGAAACAGCAGATATTTGCCTGGCTCGGTCAAAATCAGGTTACGCGTGGTCCTTTTCAGCAAAACGATGCCAAGGTACTCTTCCAGTTGGGAAATGCTGCGGCTCACCGAAGACGGTGTCAGGTTCAACTTCAGCGCTGCGGCAGAAAAACTGTTACATTCAACGACCTTGATAAAGATTTCCAACTGCCGGAAGATGGCATAGTTGTCGATTTTTGCCTTGAATGAAACTGACGACATCATCTGCCGGTACCCCTTTGTGAATTCATATGGTCGTATGGATCTGATATCAGACTAGCAAAAATACGCTAACTTAGTAAAATTCCTATACATTATAATTGACTATACTCACTAGATTGCGACGCTACCAACCCTTTCAGTCAGTTTTCATAAAAAGGGCGTAAAATAAGACAGCCATCAACTTTTGCGTTTCACGCACAAGTATTTTCATTTAATAACACCGCTAACGGCTTTTAGTTTTACTTACCAGTACGTACTATGTTTCCATGTCAGATAAGGTTACCTCTGACAAACGCGATGTTTTACATAACTTCTCATTTCGTGAGAACACTGCTGTGATAATCTTGCGACAGGAAGACAATGATGAATAGCATAATAAATACAGATATCAAGTCTAAAGACGCGTATAAAAGCATTCCATTTACCCGATATGACTTCGGCTGGGTTATTCTCTGCATCGGTATGGCCATCGGTTCTGGCATTGTTTTTATGCCGGTTCAAGTGGGCATTAAAGGCATTTGGGTATTTATCACCTCGGTTATCATTTCTTATCCAGCGATTTATTTGTTGCAAAGTCTTTACCTTAAAACATTATCAGAAAGTGAAGACTGCGAGGACTACACCAACGTTATAACGCAATATCTCGGGAAAAACTGGGGGTTTTGGTTAGGTATCGCCTATTTCCTGATGTTACTGCACGGTATGTTCTCTTACTCCCTGGCTGTTACCTTTGACAGTGCCTCCTATATCCAGACCTTCGGGCTGACGGAAGGCCTGCTGTCAGACTCTATGTGGTATGGGTTGGTGGTATTGGTTGCATTAGTCAGCATTGCCGCTCAAGGAGAACGCTTGCTGTTCAAGGTCTCCGGGCCGATGGTGTGCGTTAAATTTGGGATTATCGTTGTATTAGGGATCGTGATGGTTCCACATTGGAACTTAAATAATATTACCGCCTTCCCTGCTCTGCTGCCATTTATGCGCGACGTGTTTTTGACATTACCTTTTACCCTGTTTTCAATTCTGTTTGTTCAGATACTTAGCCCGATGAACATCGCATATCGCAAAGTGGAATCGGATAAACGTATCGCCACCTATCGAGCTATCCGCGCTAACCGTGTGGCTTATATTATCTTGGCGATTGCAGTACTGTTCTTTGCTTTCTCGTTCACCTTTGCTATCAGCCATGAACAGGCCGTTTCCGCTTTTGAGCAAAATATCTCCGCATTAGCCATTGCAGCACAGGTCATTCCCGGCTCTGTTGTAAGAGTAATGAGCGCCCTGCTGAATATTTTTGCCATCTTAACCGCGTTTCTTGGTATTTATCTGGGTTTCCAGGAAGCGATCAAAGGGATTGTTACCAATATTATCTGCCGTTTTATTCCGGAAGAAAGAATTAATCAGAAAGTGCTTCACGTTGCCATCAGCGTTGGTGTTGTGTTGGGGCTGTGGGCGTGGATTTCAACCCGCTTCTCTATCCTGTTCTTTATGCAACTGGGGAGCCCTTTGTTCGGGTTGGTGTCATGCCTGATCCCTTGCTACCTGGTTTATAAAGTCGAAGCACTTCATAAGTTTAAGGGACCCGCCGTTTGGTTTATCACTTTCTTCGGCATCTTGCTTTGCCTGTCTCCATTCTTTAAGTTTTTCGAATAAACGATGCGTGTAGATATCACCCTATTCAACGAGGTTAGCAATGAGTAAATTACCAAATTCGGATTTCAGCATCGGTACCCGGATCACACAGATCGGCAGAGACCCTGCCAAACAGTCCGGATTTGTCAACGCAGCGGTTTATCGGGGGTCAACGGTTATTTTCCCTACCGTCAGCGATATTGAACATAACCGAGCTGAATTCAACTATGGGACGATGGGTACACCAACGATCGCCAATCTTGAAAATGCGTGGAGCGAGCTGGCTGGTGCAGCAGGCACGGTGCTTTCACCCTCCGGGCTGGGCGCAATTGCGCTGGCATTGCTCACCACGTTGAAAGCAGGCGATCACCTGTTAATGCCCGACAGCGTGTACAAACCGACTCGCCTGTTTTGTGCCGGGATGTTGGGCAAAATGGGGATCGAAACCACCTACTATGATCCCTTGATTGGCGCGGACATCGGCACCTTGTTCCGCCCTAATACCACTACCCTGTTCTTGGAATCCCCTGGTTCTCAAAGCTTTGAAATCCAAGATATTCCAACCATGACGGCAGCGGCAAAACAACACGGGATCGCCACCATCATTGATAATACCTGGGCAACGCCGGTATTTTTTCGCGCCCATGAGCATGGTTGCGATCTTTCCGTGGAGGCGGGAACCAAGTATTTGGGCGGGCATTCCGATTTACTGATGGGCGTGGTTTCAGCCAATGAAACCTGGTGGCCTAAATTACGTGAAACCTATGATCTAATGGCAATGCTGCCGGGTGCAGAAGACTGTTTTCTCGCCCTGCGGGGTTTAAGGACCATGTACTTACGCTTGAAGGAGGCCGAAAAGCGTGGGCTGGAGATGGCTCATTGGCTAAAATCCCGCCCGGAGGTATTGAAAGTGCTCCACCCCGCTTTCCCTGATTGCCCAGGGCATGAATTCTGGAAACGCGACTTTAAAGGCTCATCAGGCCTGTTCTCGATCATTTTGCAGCCGGAATATACTAAGGCTGGCGTTGATAACATGTTGGACAACATGTCGATTTTCGCCATGGGTTACTCGTGGGGCGGTTTTGAAAGCCTGGTGATCCCGTTTAACTGTGCCGAATACCGCACCGTTACGCAGTGGCAACCCGGTGGCCGGGCGTTGCGCTTGCAGATTGGTTTGGAGGATATGGATGACCTGAAAGCCGATCTGGAGCAAGGCTTTAAAAGATTGAAGCAATTTGTTTCGTAATTTTCATCAAGGTGACCACCTAGGCGGTCACCTGACCATTCCTGCCGCTCACCACGCCGTGGTGAATTGCCGCTTACCGTGCATGCGAATAAACAGCATGCCACCAGCGAACATAGTCAGAACCTGCGATGCCACCAGCACCGAAAAGCCTGATGAGACGGTGCCAAACGTCATCATCACCAGCCCCATCAGTAAGGGAATAAATGCCGAAAAGAGATTCCCCACGCCGTTGATCAGCCCATATGCTGAACCGACGCTTTCCGCTTTGGCATGGTGCTGGATCAGGGTGGGAATAGCTGCACCTTGAGCCCCCCAACAAGCATTGGCCGATAGCAGGAACACGGCCAGCCAACCGCTTTGTGAACTCAGCATAACGCCTAGCATACAGATAGCCGTTGCCGCACCGCCAAAGGCAAAAATCAATGGCATCTGTTGTGGTCTAACGCGATCCAGGATCACCCCGCCGAGATACTTGGAGAAGATGCTGATAATAAAGGGTAACGATGCTAGCCAGCCCATTTGTTTGATGGAAAAGCCCCGCTCATTGGTCAGGTAAGCGGGTAGCCAGGAACTGGAACCCCAAAGATAGCTTAACGTTGCTATCTCAACCAGCATGATCCAGCCGAGCATTGGCGTCTTCCAAGCCAGAATGAAGGTTTGGCAGACACGTTGCAGCAGGGGTTCGCTACTGCGTTGCACCGTGCCAGTGGTTCTAGGATGGATAAACGCGCGCACCAAAAGCAGGCCGACCAGGAGATTGATTAACGCCAGGACATGGAATGACAGGGCCCAGCCAAGATGATTCATCAGGAAAGTCACCAGCGGAAAGCCAATCACTAAACCCAAAGACACGCCTAATGCAGACACCGCATTGGGCTTTCCCCGCTCATTGGCGGCGAAATGGTCACTGATGTACATGGTTTTCAACGAGAAAAGTGGCCCTTCACTGACACCGAGGAAGGCCCGCACGACCAGTAAAATGATCAACGATCCCACCAACGGAGAAGCGGCGGTAAATAGCGCCCAGAGAATGACGCTGAGGGTTAATCCTTTACGATAACCGAATAGCGTTTCCAGCAACGGCGTCAACAACATGGCAGAAAGGCCGTAACCTAGCAGGAAGGCGGTCATCAGCGTGCCTTGATAGGCGCGGTTGTCTGCCAGGTCAAAGTGATGGAGAAATTCGGGGTTAACCAGCATGACGGAGATATTTACCCGATCGGCATAGGCGATCACGATTAACAGCAATGTCGCAATAACTCCCCACCAGCGTTGTTGTCTCATGCCCTCCTCCTTGAAGAAATGTGTCAACCAAATGGTCTCTTTGATAGCCGGTAACGCCGTTTTCTCGTTAACCGTCCCCACAATTTATCGCTAAATTAATTGTTTCGACATTGTTAACATATTGTTGCATTGATATCTACGCTACTGCGGTAAGAGAGTGCCTTAATGGGGAACACTGTGGATTCTGGCTGGTGACGAATATCGAATTAGCCATGTTATTGGGATGCGGAATAGAGCATGTGGCCATTGCCGTTGATACATTGCAACAAACCAGCGTGGCCAACCTGTATGCGGCGGGTGAATGTGCCGCTAGGGGAAAATCTGTGCCACGGCGGCCAGATATCTGTTTGACTGGCCCATACCGCAACCGAGAGTGGGCATGGCTTGAGACACTGGCGGTACTTGCCCCTCACCCCAACCCTCTCCCAAAGGGCGAGGGAGTTGGTACGGTGCCGTGTTCAGGTGCAGAGGTGAACTGCGATAGAGTTGATGCAGAGAAGGAGTGCCTAATTAAATTGTGGTGCGTTCGGCCCCCTCCCAAAGGGCGAGCTCCGGGCAGTGTATCAGCCCAGAGCACAACTCTTTTATAGCCAACTGGTGTTTCTCCAGCCCTTTTTTTCCATGCAGGCAGAAAAGGCGGCTTTCCGGCTATTTATATTAACGTCCAAGGGGTAGCTTTCAACGCCTAATTTATTTTCATATTTATAACCACTGCTGTTACACCCAGCCTCATCTTTATTGCATTTCAATGTAACTTGCTTTTCAACGCTTCTGGTAGCGACCTCATTTTTAACCGGGTACCGAGCTAATGACTCAGTATCGCAAAGGTTATTCGCCTCTTGAAGGGGCAATGTTGGCGTACCTAACGGTTCCCATGTGGCAGCACAGCCTGACAGAATAATGGCGGGAAAAATGGCAAATAAGCGTTTGTTCATAAAAGTTTCTTTAGTTAAATTGAAGGAGTTATTTTGTTAACAGAGGCGCTTGTAAACATAACCTACTGAGAACGAGAACTTTATCGGACAGGTTAGTCACGGCAACGGTGAAATCCTTGGTATAGAAGACATCATAGTGTAACGGATTTAAACGGCAGATTAACGGCCGTACTCCAACTCCTTGGGAGGAAACGATGCAGCAGGTTACGACAACAGGCCGGCGTCCGATCAATCTGGCCTACCGGTATTGACTAAAATTCGAATAATAAGAGAATGATAAGATTGTTTAGATAATCAATAGAAGCCGGAGCGAATCATCGCCTGTTCTCGTCGCTTTACCAAAGTTAAACAGCTAGGCGTACTGCTTGCCGGTGTGCTTTCACTGGCCAGTTGCACCTCCGAACCTGCTAAATCCTTAGTCACTCCGTTGCCTTCTGTGGCAAAACAGCCACTAGCGGATAAATCACAGCCCAACCAGGAACCGGTGCGCGGCATCTGGCTGACGACAGTTTCCCGTCTAGACTGGCCGCCAGAGGCATCGATAACGGCCAGCAGCCCTGCCACCCGCATCCGCCAACAACAGGAAGCGCTAATAGGCAAGCTGGATAAACTGAAGACGCTGGGTATCAACACCGTTTTTTTTCAGGTTAAACCTGATGGCACTGCCCTATGGGCGTCAAAAATTTTGCCATGGTCAGATATGCTGACGGGGAATATCGGTGATGATCCAGGCTATGATCCGCTGCAGTTTATGCTGGATGAAGCCCACAAGCGTGGCATGAAAGTCCATGCCTGGTTTAACCCCTACCGGGTGTCTGTTAACACCAAGCCTGCAACCATTGATAAACTGAACCGCACACTGTCACGACAGCCTGCCAGCGTCTATGTGCTGCACCCCGACTGGATCCGTACCGCAGGCGACCGATTTGTGCTCGACCCGGGTATCCCGGAGGTGCGGGACTGGATCACCAGCATCGTGGCCGAAGTGGTTGCCAATTATGATATTGATGGTGTGCAGTTTGATGATTACTTCTATGCTGAGTCCCCGGGATCCGTGCTCAACGACAGCCAGACCTTCAAAAGATATGGTCAACATTTTGGCTCTAAAGCGGACTGGCGACGAGACAATACTCGGCAATTGGTGGCGCAGATTTCTCGTACTACCAAGAAGTTGAAGCCCAACGTAGAATTTGGTGTCAGCCCTTCTGGCGTGTGGCGTAACAGCTCACATGATACGGCAGGTTCCAATACGCGAGGTGCTGCGGCCTATGATGAATCTTATGCCGACACCCGCAGTTGGGTACAGCTTGGATTGCTGGATTACATTGCCCCGCAGCTGTATTGGCCCTTCGCGCGCGACGCGGCCCGTTATGATGTGCTCGCCAAATGGTGGGCGAATGTGGTGACCTCCACCAATACGCGCCTTTATATCGGCGTTGCACTGTACAAAGTTGGTGTGCCGTCAAAGAACGAGCCTGATTGGATGATCAACGGTGGCGTACCGGAGCTGCAAAAGCAGCTGGATTTGAACGAGTCCGTATCGCAAATTAAAGGCACGATCCTGTTCAGAGAGAACTATCTCAATCAACCTCAGACCCAGCAGGCCGTCAGTTACCTGAAAAGTCGTTGGGGTAGTTGAGAGATTTAGGGGGCAATATGCCCCCCTGAGACTGCTGGTCTAAAAATTACTGCTGCAACGCCTCAAGAATGCGGTAAGCCGCCTCGACCCGCACAGGGTTAGGATAATTTTTGTTCGCCAACATCACGATGCCGAGATCCTGTTGAGGAATGAAGGCGACGTAACTGCCAAATCCGCCGGTTGAGCCAGTTTTATGCACCCAGGAGGCGCTTGATAGTGGCGCTGGCGGAGTGATTTTGGTGACGCTCAACGGTGCCAGTGCGGTTTTATTATCGCTACCCTCGACCACGGTCTTCGCTTTAACCGGCCAGTTCAGCATCTCCCAGCCCAACCCCTGATACATATCACCGCCGTGCCAGTAGCGCGATTGTGCCAGCGTAATCCCCTTTTGCAGCGAAGCATCTTTCACTTTGGCTGGTGCCATGTTGGCTTGTACCCAGCTTGCCATATCCTCTATCGACGACTTCACGCCATAGGCTTCGGCATCAAACATGCCCGGAGAAACGTGAACCGCCTTTCCCTCGCGATAGCCCCAGGCGTAATGCTTTTCTTCCTGCTGCGGCACGTTTATCCAGGTATGCGATAGCTTCAACGGTTGGAACACACGTTTGGTCATCGCCTGTTCAAAACTCATGCCTGACGGTTTGACCATCAGCGCGCCAAACAGGCCAATACTGGCGTTTGAGTAAAGGCGCTTGGCACCCGGAGCCCACTGCGGTTGCCAGGTTTGATAGTAATTCTGCAGCGACGCTTCATCGGTCACATTGTCCGGTATCTGTAGCGGTAAGCCACCGGCAGTATAGGTTGCCAGATGCAGCAGACTGATCCCTTGCCATTGCTTGCCCGACAGCGCTGGCCAGTACTTGCTCGCCGGATCGCTTAGGTTGATTTCACCGCGAGCAATGGCATCTCCGCCTAGTACCCCTGTGAACGTTTTACTGACCGAACCGAGCTCGAATAAGGTCTGCTGCGTGACAGGCTGCTTGCCGGCAACGTCTGCCAATCCCCAGGTGAAGTAGTAAGGCTGACCCTGATAAATCACTGCCACCGCCATGCCTGGAATGGCCTGCTCTTTCATCAATGGCGCAACGGTGCGATTAACAATGTCGGCTATTTGTTTTTCCGTTTGCGGTGCTGCAAACACTGAACCTGAGGTGGCGAGCAACAGTACACAGGATAGGGATTTCTTCAACATTGCGATTTTCCGTCATTGAGGGTTAAAGGTGCTATCAGACGCGCTTAGTGTGTAGAACTTGATGATGGGCGGCAAATGGTAAAATTTAGCAGCAGTTAAAAGTTTTTCTAATGGCTTGGGGGATAGCCGATGGCGTTAAATCAAGCAGTCATGCGCTTTACGTACAATAGTTCTCAAAGTGTAAAACTAATTACCCTTGGTGAAATGGACTTTAACATCGCCATTACCCACACTGCTTTTCAGGTTATCAGTGGCAATTAACTTACCAATGGGGGTGTAGCTGTATGATGTCTGAAATGTCTCGTAAAAAAGTACCAGGGTTTGCCGGCCATATAGCATGAGATCTCCCTCATGAAGGGTTCCGGGTCTGATCTGATGAGGGGATAAGGACTGAGATAGGTCAGCGAATTTCTCATTGCCGTTTAGCTCCCCCATAGTCATTGTCAGGGGGAGTTGTTGAATAAACGCTTTTGCTGTCGGATTATCCGCAAGCTCAACGGCAAAAGTCTGTTGAGCTATTGCCATTTTGATAGTCATCAGGTGCTCCTTACTTGACTCGGCCGGGTCACTGGCATGAACAGGAAACCCACTGTTCGCGGCCAGGAAGATGGATAGAACCAGCTGTTTTTTCATCAACTCTCTCTCGCAAATGTGCCGTACCTATTCAGATGCGGTTTTAACATTATCTCAAATGGCATGGTGAATAAGCTCCCCCTCTAATGTGCGTGGTGTGTTTTACGTGATGTCAGGAATGTCAGCCCTGCCGCGACGAGAAGCAGCCCACAGCTCAGGAAAAAAGTGCTCTGCCAGCCGGTGTGGTCAAACGTAAGGCCACCGAGCGTGGAGCCCAGCGCGATGGAGAGCTGGATCACGGCGACCATCAGGCCGCCGCCAACTTCGGCATCATCCGGTAGCGTGCGGGCTACCCATGTCCACCATCCGGTTGGCGCAGCAGTCGCAATCAGCCCCCAAAAACCCAACAGCGGCGCAACTATCCAAACGTTATGACCCGACAGCACCAGCGTTCCTGCAATGACGGCCATCAGCAATGGGATTGCTATCAGCGTCGGATAAAAGCCCGCGTTTAAAAAGCGGCTAATCACCAGCGTGCCAATAAAACCCGCCACGCCAATGATCAACAAAATGAGTGATAGCTGGGTGATCTCCACCTGCGTCACGGTTTCAAGGAACGGGCGTACGTAGGTGAATAATGAGAACTGCCCCATGAAGAACAGACCGCAAGCCAACAGACCAACTGCGACGACTGGACGGGTAAACAGACAAAAAACAGAGCCGCCTGACCTCGAGCTTTTGTCTGTTTCCATCGTGGGCAAACTGAAACACTGCCAGATAAAGGCAACTATCGCCACCGGAACCAGGCACAAAAAAGCCCCACGCCACCCGATGGTTGCCCCAAGGTAGCTACCAAGCGGCGCAGCCACGACAGTCGCCAGCGCGTTACCACCGTTAAAAATGGCCAAAGCACGTGCTACCTGATGCTGCGGCACAAGGCGAATAGCCGTTGCCGCGGACATTGACCAGAATCCACCGATAGCGATACCAATCAGTGCGCGCCCTACCATGTAGATCAAATAGCCAGAAGCCAAGGCGATAATTATCCCTGACATTGCCATGAGAAACGTCATCCCTAACAGAAGATATTTACGATTCATATTTCCGGCGACAGCAGATATTGACAGACTGGTTAATACTGCCAACGCACCAGAGATAGCGATCCCTTGGCCTGCCAGCCCTTCCGTTACCTGCAAGTCTTTGGCAATAGGTGTTAGCAGGCTGACCGGCATAAACTCCGAGGCGATGAGTACAAAAATGCACAAGGTCATAGCAAAAACCCCGCTCCAGTGTGCATTCTCTTTATTGTGTGGGGTTTTTGGGTTCAGTATGGACATTATCAACATCTCGGCATATCGTCTCGGCCCTATTCAGTCATACTTGGGACGGACGCTATTCATGGAGTAACGGTTAAAATTATGAGTAACATTGAAGAGCGATGTTATGCAGTAACACCAGGCTGGGCTGAGGCCAGAATTAAGGCCACCTGTATATTACAGCTAGCCTGTTAAAACCTTCCTGGCTCAGGTTTTTATCTTAAACTGGTCTTGAAAAACCGTTCAAAACTGGCAAAAGGTATCTTACCGGCAACATTATCGTATAAGTCTACATGGTTTGCCCCAGGGACAATCACCAGCTGTTTCTCCCTGCTGCCGACCGCTTTATAAGCTTCTTGCGCAAAATAGCGTGAGTGTGCCTTTTCCCCCGTAACGATCAACGTAGGGATGGTGATTTCATTTGCATAGCTAAGCAACGGCATATTCATAAACGATAAAGGCATTGTCGCATTCCATGCGCTAGTAGAGTTAACGGAACGTTCATGGAAACCGCGTGGCATCCGGTAATAATCAAAAAACTCTTTCAGTACCGGGTTGGGATTCGCGGGTAAAGTTTCCGGCAAAATACGTTCGGAAGCGCTTACGTTGCCATTCTTGTCCACATAGATGTCGTGACCCGCGCGTGCGATAGTGCCGTTTTCCGCATCCTTCCAGCGCTGCTCGTTCAGATACTGCAATACCGCACGGCGATCGGCAGTTGAATAACGGTCTTTGCCCTCTCCTACACCATGACCCATCGCCCGGCTCATGTCATACATCACGCTGGTCGCAACCGCCTTAACGCGTGTATCCATTGCCGCGACATTTAGTGCCATCCCACCCCAGCCGCAGATGCCGAGTAAACCGATACGGTTACGATCCACCTCTTTTTGTAATCCAAGGAAATCAACCGCCGCGCTAAAGTCCTCGCTGTTGATATCCGGAGAGGCGACATTACGGGGAAAACCACCGCTTTCACCCGTGTAAGAGGGATCGAATGCCAACGCAACAAATCCCTGCTCAGCCAGTGTTTGCGCATACAGACCGCTGGATTGCTCTTTGACCGCGCCAAACGGGCCACTTACTGCAATTGCAGCAAGTTTGCGTTCTCCCCGTTCTTTGGGAATGTAAAGATCGCCGACTAAAGTAATCCCATACCGATTCTGGAATGTCACCTTACGGTGTTCGACCTTATGACTCTCGGCGAAGGTTTTATCCCATTTTCCTATCGTAGAAACAGGCGCATTCGGATTGGCTTTACTATCGTAGCTTATTGTTGCAGATGCACTTAATGAAGATAGCAGCAACATGGTAGGTATAGCGGATGTCAGTCTTCTGGTGAAAACACTCATGAAAAGTTCCCCTGAAAAACAAGATGTAGGTACAGGTTTCATACGGACAACGCTGCTGTGCTTTGTTTCCATGGGCTCATTATAGTTAGCAGATATAGTGCTGATTAGCGGGTAAAAAGTGCTAAAATTAATACCATATTGTTATAAATGGATATGCTGTAGCGGGCATGACTCTTGGCCTGATGCCTGAGGATACGTTGATGGCGAAACGGGAAAACTATAATGAGCTCTACCTGTTTATGCAGGTGGTGCGGGAAGGCAGTTTCACTGCAGCTGCAAAACGGCTTGGGCTTGCACAATCGGGGATCAGCCGTTCTGTTCGCGAACTTGAAGAAAGACTGGGTGTACGGCTTCTGGTCCGAACCACGCGCAGGCTATCGTTGACACAGGCAGGTGAGCAACTTTACCAGACGGCAGAGTCTGGATTTGATGCTTTAGATATGGGGCTTGCCACGCTGGCACATTATCGTCAGACCCCATCCGGTACTGTTCGCATCAATGCCAGCCAGCACGCGATTGATAAATTTCTTTTGCCGAAGCTGGCGGTATTTAAACAACGTTACCCTGACATCAGGTTAGAACTGATCAGTGAAAGCCGTTTTGTCGATATTATCGCTGAGAGGTTCGATGCCGGAGTACGCCTGGGGCCAGAGGTTGGCAATGGCATGGTCGCGGTGCGTATTACGCCTGATATGGAGATGGCCGTTGTTGCCACACCCGAACATTTCCGGCGCTACGGCTTTCCGCAAACACCGGCGGATTTAGTGATACATCCCTGTATTGCCTATCAGTTTGCCGACGGAAGTCTGTACCAGTGGGAGCTCAATCAGGACGATAAAAAAATACTGCACCGGCCACAGGGGCAGTGGGTTTTTTCTGACAGCTATATGGAAGCAGAAGCAGCCAGGCTAGGTCTGGGGCTAGCTTATGTCCCTGAGGAGCTGGTTGCGGATGATTTAGAGCGTGGCGGCCTTATCAGAGTGTTGCAACGTTATAGCCAGCGCCTGGGAGGTTCATTCCTTTATTACCCTCATCGCAATGTATCACCTGCTCTGCGAGCCGTAATTGATACATTGAAAATTTGATGTTTAGCAATGACCTATACCACGACGATTTGGACATTGCCATTTACGTTTCTGGAATGGCAGCGAGGGCGATGAACATTAACCGTTTACCTCAAATAGCGGTAGGATGTCCCAAAACCCAACCATTTTAAGGCATTAGCAATTGATGTCAGTCATTTAATAGCGCTATCATCAAGCCTGGTATCTAGCGGATTACGGTAAATGTTCAGAAGAGATGATGTGAAACCACGCGCCTACAAACAGGTAGATGTATTTACCACTTCACCTTTGCAGGGGAATCCCTTGGCGGTGATCCTGGATGCGGAGGGGTTGAATGAAATGCAGATGCTTTCATTAGCTCGCTGGACCAACCTTTCGGAAACGACGTTTGTTTTCAAATCGACTAATCCGCTGGCAGATTATCTAGTACGCATTTTCACCCCCGAAAAAGAGTTGCCCTTTGCCGGGCATCCGACATTGGGTACGGCCCATGCATTACTGGAGGCTGGGTTGGTGACCAAACAGCCGGGGGTGGTGATGCAAGAATGCGGGGTTGGCCTGGTTGCGGTCAATATCTTACCTGAAGGAACGCTGGCGTTTTCCGCCCCTGCGGTAACGCTTCGAACGCTGGCTGCTGAGGAAAGGGAAACGCTAATGGCCGCCCTTCAGCCTGCGGTTATTGCAACTGATACGATGCCGGTGATTGCTGACATGGGCATTCGCTGGCTGATAGTACGTATGCCAAGCGCTCAATCCTGCCTGACGATGACGCCGGATCAAGCCATAATTAAACAGTTGCAAACGGATCATCATGTTGATGGTGTAGTAATTTATGGTGCCTATTCATCGGGCGAGCCAGCCGATTACGAAATGCGAGCGTTTCTGGTTGAATGGGATAAGTTGGTTGAGGATCCGGTGACTGGCAGTGCCAATGCGTGCCTGGCCCGTTTGTTGAAGGCCAATAACTTCCCCGACGGCGGCTCGACGGCACAGGGGTATCAGGTTCGACAAGGTACCCAACTACATCGCGATGGCCGGGTTAGCATTCGCTTTATTGACGGTGAGCCATGGATTGGTGGGCGGAGCTGTACGCTGATTAATGGCTGGTTAAATATTTAGGTGTGTTTCAATATTCGTCTACATGATGGGTGTTTTTATTATGTTAACTTCAGATGCACGTTATCTACTTTTCGCCATGTAATAGTGCGCAACATCCAACTACGCATTCACTGTCAGCAGTTGGCCCACCCTATTTATCATGGTTATGCTGAGAGATGAAACCCCAAAGATAGGCTCGGAGCATCACGTCGGCTATGAGCTGTGAAGCAGACGTTGGCAGTGACCATAAATCATAACAGCCAAAATGACGGTTAGTTAAGTAGTGGAGATTCCTTTTGCCATTCAGCCGTTTGCTATAAACTTACCTGGTTAGCTGTATAAGGACTATGCAATCTCACGGTCATTTAACTTAGGTAACTCAGAATGCCAATCTCTATTAAAACGACAAAAAATACCCGCACAGGCATCAGAGGGGTTCAACGATATGGAGCAATGTATCGCTGGCGTGTTGATGCTACCAGATTCAGAATTCTTACAGGACAAGATCCAACACCGCCATTCATTGCCCGTCTTAATGAGAGTAAATCCGGGTGTGTAGACTCTGTTCGTTTTCATACGATTGAGGATGCTGGTGATGACCTTTGCCGGTTCTTAAAAGCTATGACTGGGGTCTCATTCGAGTATCAATGATCTGTACGCCTTGCTCGCTTAATGACGTCTGCTCTGAGCGAGGTGCGGACGCTATTACCAACTTCAGCTATTGTGGTTTACGAAGTTGTGCTTAGGGTGTCTCCTGGTAGAAGCTAGCGAGAAAGATCTATTGTTTTTCTTATCGCATAATGCCTATATGGGTAGTAATTTCGACTAACGGAGGAATCAATGTCCCATTCGTCATCAAGAAGAAAAGTTTTAGACACTGAAGGCCTCCTTGCGCACAGAGCGTCACACGCACGGAGTTGCGCTAACCACGTTGCGAATAGATTGCGAATCACCCGCAGCGAGCTATTGATGAAAGTTGAGAAAGATTCAGGAGCAAGTTTGGTATCGCCGCTTACAGAAGATGAGTTAATGAAAGCATTTCATTATATGGAAAACCTTTAGGAGCGACTACTGTGAGCGAAAAGCGGAAGTTTACACTCCGCTTTGTAGTAGAAAGTCAGGCGCCGCAGTAAATGATTACTAAAAGCCGTTCTCAAAAGTGAACCATTGCTGTGTAGTAAAACATGAGTATTTTGAAGAGACCCCATGTTCAGTTTATGGGGAAATTAATAGCATTACGAGTAATTATTTTACGTACAGAAGCCTTGCTAATGATTGGCATTTCGAGATTCCAGGCTGTTTTCCACTTGCTCAGGCATGAACATTCTTTTTGGGGTTTTCTCAAAAAAACGGATATGAAACATCGATGAAAAATTGCTAGGCCGAATGCGTACCCAGGGATCAGCTAGTTCTTCGTCAGTAAACTCTGCAGGAATATGTGGTTCAAATACAGTTGTGTCTATAGAAAAATCATCGGAACAAAACTCCTGTATTTTGTAGCCGTCAGAGTATATATGAATCACTTTTAACTTTTCCGCTAAAGACTTATTCATTAATGGGAGGTACATCGCTTCATCCAGATCTTTTAGTGAAATAGTTGGCATATATCTAATGAAGCTGTCTTTCCGGTAGGAAATGCTAATAAACTCAACATCATCCATACCTATGGATGATCCCTCCCCGGCCTGAATATATTTATCATCATCTTTAGTCTCCTCATCATCTTTGGCTATTTCTTTTTCCAAATCAATATGATGTTCCCACTGCCCCGATGAAATACCGTGTTTAATACCAGCATGCTCCAATGAAAAATCTCCCTTGACGTCTCTTCTCATTCTATTTGATTTATCTGATGAGCCAAAAATAATCCCAAAAATATTTTTTTTGATTTCCTTTAAATTCATAAAACAAAAAGCTCTAAAATGGCCAATTGTTTCGGCTGGATATTTTTCTTTGAGTTCAAAGGATATAGTAAAATGGTGAAGAGGGCTATTTGACTCTTCCAAAAACAACAATCTACCTATCCCGCTTTCAATGTTTTTAAATCCACTGGATATTACTTGCTGTATATCATCACCCCATTGTGCAAAAAAACTAGCCTGCTCGGCCTCCGAAAGAGGAATGTTTAAGTATTGAAACCTTATTGAGAAGCCGTCGGGATTATCTAACGATATTCTAATTCTTTCACGATCGAAAATTTCGCAGTGATTAACACTTGAAGTTCGTGCAATATTAATCAGCGCGTCTTTCTCTCCAATGGTCAAATTTATATTTGTGAAAAACACAAACGCATCCAATTCGTTATTGGAAGATAAAGCACTTTTCAAGTCACTTGTGAATTTTACAAGAATACTCTTTTTTTGTTCGCTTGAATCGTTAGCTTGATTTACAAAACCAACTGCACCATATGCTATTTGGGTTTCTCTATATACGGCCTCAAGATCTCGCCCTCCATCACGTCCGCCCCGTGGGTGTCTAGGGCGTACATCAGAGTATCTCTGGTCAATAGAAAGAATAGCCCTACACATCTGCTCACGATGTAATTGATTTGTATCCAAGTAAGACTTGATCCTTTCGTCAGTTTGATAAGGCATATTCTGACCTCTCTCTAGATGTTGAATAAAAGTTGTGCAGCTTCCAGCATATCAAAAATACTTCAAATTAATAGAATTTACTACGGAGTAACGGCTAGTACGAAAATACTCTGCCCAAAACTAAGACACAAGTATCCTGCTCTCAGTTGATTAACACACTGTGATGTTTGCAATGTCCGCTCCTGGCACTGAGCTGACTGTCCGGTCTGATTGGACTCACAGCAAATTCATAGCGAATAAACCACTCTATTCGAGCTCCTGGCCAACCACAATTCTATGGCCCTCAGGAGTCCCTACGGTAAATTCACGCATGCCATGCGGTTTATCAACGGGTGGAACCAGTATGATCGCCCCCTTGCTGACAAACTCTTCATAAAGAGTCTGGGCATCATCGACATACAGATAAGCAAAATAGTTATGATCGCCGGTATCAGAGGGTGACATGGCATCCGGTGAATGGCCTAACATGATACGCACACATCCCCTGGTGGCTAGTTGCCAGCCCATCCCCTCCGGCCATGCCAAGTCAAATCCCAAGACATCGCAAAAATATGCAGAGCTTTTTTTGAGATCGCGAACTGCGATCACAAATGAACTGGACTGAAAGCTGGCAGCAGGTTTAGTCATCATGTAGTTCCATTTCTAGATTTTGTAAGACCAGAGGGTAGCACAGGTTAGAGGATCTGCTTTACCTGACTAACATGGATACCCCGGCTAGGAATCACCCTCCCTACTCTGGTACATTTGATGCCTTCATGCGGGGTGATTTTATACCATACAACGGGGTTCAGAATGTCAGAGAGTAAGCAAATTCATATAGCTGCGGCTGTGATAACCGATCAAGCTGGCCGGGTCCTTCTGGTCAGAAAACGCAACACGCTGTGGTTTATGCAGCCGGGTGGAAAAATTGAACCCGGTGAGCGGCCTGAAGTGGCACTTGCACGTGAGTTGAAAGAGGAACTGAATGCCTCCTTCACCCCTGATGAAATGGTCCCACTAGGGCGCTTCACGGATATTGCAGCAAACGAGCCTGGGCATATGCTGTTTGCTGATATGTTCAAAATCAGCACTGAAGAGACCCACTTTTTGCCCGCTGCAGAAATCGAAGAAGTGATATGGTTTGAACCTTCTAGCAACCAGGCATTGCAACTGGCCCCACTAACCAAAAATCATATTCTTTCTCTGTTGGATCGTTAATGGGTCATTGGCAGTATCAGCCTCTTTTCCATGGCAATTCATTAGAAAAGGACAATGTCTTGCATTCGCCGTGAGGCTTTCTTTTCTCAGCAACTGATACCTATTTCTTCGCCAACCAGGGGGACGTCGTGCTCCAGAAAATGATATCTGCACCAAGATAGTCTTCTGCGAATTGTACAAACTCCTCCTTGCTAAATGGCTTGCCCGTATTGGGGTTCCTGTAGGTCAAGGTGGGCTCCTGCACAGCCATGGCAACGAGTGCCAGCTTATTTTTGTATTTGTTGAAGAACGGATATGAGTTCTTCATTTGCGCTTTGCGGTTGGGAACAATATCTGGACCGCCAAGTCCAATGTTATTGGCACTTGCGAACTCAAACAGTTGGCCCATGTAATTGTGGTCGTTGTTCCATTCGCACGGCCAGAAATTTACATATTGCACCACATGTGATTTGGTGAACACCTTGCGCGCAAAGGTGAGATTTTCCATTTCGCCTGCGAAATAGTTATCGCAGGAAAATCCCTTGGGTAGCTTTTTCTCGTCAAGATCAATGGCTGTTTCGGGTAAGTTCACCCCATAGACTCGGCCATCGAAACGCTCGGCAAGCGCTGCCAACAGAGCCTGATAACGTTGGCGCACAGCTGGATCCCACTGCTGTGCCACCCACCCCGAGCCAATCGGCTTTCCTTCGCCAGGATTGTCAAATTGTGGCGATATCCCACCACCGTACCTGGCATCATTCATCAGATAATCAGGAACGTATCGGGCATTCTGTTCGAAAAACCGATCTTGGATCTGGATGAAAAGTTTTTTCTTGGCTAGCTTGAGACGAGCCAGATCCTGCTCAATCTGCGAAAAGTTGTATTTGTCCTTCTCAGGTTCGAGTGAGCGCCAGTTGTAAACGATCTGCGCACCACCAATGTCGCTACGCGCCATAATGACTGACACCGCTTCAAGATCGCCGGAGCTGGTATAGACAAAGTTTGCTGGCATTTTAGCTAATACGGGCAGTGTCGCAGTAAGCAATGTTATTGCGACAGTGAGCCTAATGCGTATGGTCACGAGATTATCCCTTTTTGAAGGTTCGGATTGCTGAATTTGTAGGTGTTGAGCTGTAAAGTAATACTAACCTTTTGATTATTATTACGGAAGATGCCTGCACCCACCCCATCATTGTGAGCCCGGTGAGGGTTTGCATCAGTCTCAAGTTACCTCACCTTCTTCTTACGCAGATTAAACTCAACCGCCTCCTGCACCAGAGCCGTTAAGGCTTTTGAATCCACCGTATCCTCTGCAAAGAAATCAATCGCCCGCCACGCGTTACCATCCAGGCCAGCGTTAAACAGCTTATTGGCATCTGCCAGGTTGGCTCCGTGGTAAAAGGTTAGCTTTACCTTTGCTTTATGGGCATTAGCGACCGCGATAATGCCGTGATGCGACCACACCGGGCTTCCTCTCCACTTCCATTCCTCAATGATTTCCGAGTCAGCCGCAACAATGCACTTACGGATTTCCGCCAAGGTCTTCCCACGCCAGTCGGTCAGCGCTGCGATAAGTTGGTCAATCTGTAACGAGGCATCCATCAAAGTTCTCCAGGCACAATGTAACCTAGCATTCAGTTTAGTCATCTTCCCGCGGCTGGTGGAGCCTATCCAGCGTACCTCGAATCGGATAGTATTCCCCCACTGAAGGAATAATCAAAAGCAGCGATCCATGGACATCTCAGACTTAAGCCAAGCCCGCAGTAACACCGTCAGTAAGCTCCTCAATGCGCCAGATTTTGCTGCCCTGCTGATTGAACACGGCTGGGCGGCGTTCCCGGATCGTTTTCTCAAAGCCGTCGCTAACTCGAAGGACACCACCACGCAGACCCTGCTTGATATGCTGCCTGCGCTTTCGCTGGAACTGAAAATCCAGGTGGCGCAGCAAAGCAAGCAGCCATTTATTGTCCCCTGCATGATATGGCCAGAGTTGGTCTGGCGTTGGCAGCCTTGGGAGTATGCCAGCGAAACTTTGGCATGGGAGGCGTTAACCTCAGGCTTTTCTGCGCTGATTGAGGGGCTTGTCAGCCGGCCTATGGCATCGATAGCGGATCAAGAC
>NZ_JBKJYW010000296.1:0-36862 GCF_046715635.1 Serratia sp. (in: enterobacteria) | reverse complement strand
CGGTTGCCCTGTTGATCAAGGAATAACGCATGGACATGGCTAATCTGACCTGGTTGTACGGCAAGCCAGCGGCTACCGGCGTGCTGAAAGCCAACCCGGAAGACTTTGTGGTGGTTGAGGATCTGGGTTTTACCCCTGACGGCGAAGGTGAACACCTGCTGGTGAACATCCGCAAGAACGGCTGCAACACCCAGTTTGTGGCGGACTATCTGGCGAAATTTGCCGGTATTCATGCCCGTTCGGTCAGCTATGCCGGCTTGAAAGATCGCCATGCGGTCACCGAGCAGTGGTTCTGTCTGCATCTGCCGGGGAAAGAATCTCCCGATCTCAGCCAGTTTGCGCTGGAAGGCTGCGAAGTGTTGCAGGCCGCTCGTCACCTACGCAAGCTGCGCATCGGTACGTTGAAGGGGAACGAATTCACCCTGGTGCTGCGCCAGATCGGCGATCGCCAAGAGGTGGAGCAGCGTTTGCAGGCCATCGCGGCAGGCGGCGTGCCGAACTACTTTGGTAGCCAGCGCTTTGGCCGTGGCGGTAACAACCTGACGATGGCGCGCCGCTGGGCCAACGATGAGATCCGGGTGAAAGAGCGTAGCAAACGCAGCTTCTACCTGTCCGCCAGCCGCAGTGCGTTGTTCAACCTCATTTCCAGCCAGCGCTTGGCTAACCAACAGCAGCAAACGGTGCTGGAAGGGGATGCGTTGCAGCTCGCTGGGCGGGGTAGCTGGTTTGTAGCCAAAGCGGAAGAGTTAGCCACCCTGCAACAACGGTTAGACGCGGGTGAACTGATGATCACCGCTCCATTGCCGGGGGATGGTGAACCCGGTACTGCCGGGGAAGCGTTGGCCTTTGAACAAGCTTGTCTGGTGTCGCAACCAGAGTTGATGGCGTTATTAAAGCGTGAGCGCGTAGAGCCCGCGCGACGGGCCTTGTTATTGCAGCCACAAAAAATGCAGTGGAACTGGTGGGATGATGTCACCGTGGAATTACGTTTCTGGTTACCGGCAGGCAGTTTCGCTACCAGCGTAGTACGCGAAATAATGCAACTGGTTAGCAGTGACGCGGAAATCTCTGAATAACCGTCTATCGCCTATATAGGTAGGGGCGCTGCATGTTGCGCCCCTCCGTTCGAACATGTTTTTTTCCTGAAAAATTCTGCACGCGACACTCTTTTAATTCAACTCCCCCAAATACGCTAAAATCAGATAATTAATTTAATTATAATAAAAAATTATCTATTTTATTATCAATGGGTTAGTTATAACTCTATGGGTGGCGATAAAGTTATAATTATTAAGTTGAATTATCACCCTGTGATATATATAGTGAGCGAAAATTTAGTTTAAGCACAGATAAGCAAAGTAATTTTTTAATTGCTTTATGTTGCGTGACTGTATTTCACAAATAGGTAAATTATGAGTGTTAATGATATTAAATGCCTTTTTGGTATTTTGCTTTGTGCTATTTTTTCTGGCGGAGCACTCGCCAATATGAGTATTTACCCAATGAGTGTCGAACTCGGGGAGACGGGCGCCACTCAAATAAGAGTCATGTCACAGAGTGACGCGGTGCAATTTGTCAAAGTGACGGAAAAACAAATCATCAACCCTGGAACCCCACAAGAGAAAGAAGTGAGCGTGGCAGGGTTCGCTAAAAATTCGTTGGTGATCACGCCACAAAAACTGGCTATTTCCGCCGGTAGCCAACGCCTGGTACGACTGGTGGCCGTGGAGTTACCGGAAAAAGAAACCACCTGGCGGGTCTATTTTGAGGGCGTGCCGGAATTGGAGGACAGCGCTGCTGCCTCCGAGCCGCAGACCACGTCCACCAAAGTAGGTATCAGCCTGGTGTGGGGCGCACTGGTTCACGTCGCACCTAAAAAGGTGGTGACCAGCCTGCGGTTGGATGCCTCGCGTGGTCTGGTGATTAACGATGGCACGCTGCGTATGCCGCTGCGTGAGGTAGGGATTTGTGACCAGGCTGGTGCTTGCCATTGGCAAAAAGAAACCGCCACGATATACCCTGGCACCGAACTTAAAGTGGCCTCGCTGATGGCGCGGCCAGGCAAGAAGTATAAAGCCCGATATTATCATTGGCTGAAAAAGGCCGTTGAAGAGATTGATTTGCCTATAAATAGTTAATCATAGTCAAATCATTGGCCCTATTTTTATGGGGTGAATTAAGCTGGACGTTATTTGTAAATAAATATGGAGATTTTATGAAAAAGTTAATTAAACCCCTGCTGATCGTTTCAATCATGGCGACGGCTTTTGCCACTCAGGCAGTACAGAAAGATATTACCGTCAACGCCAGCGTGGATGCGTCGATGGATCTCACGCAGTCCGACAACACGCCGTTGCCAAGCAGCATTACCATGCAGTATTTGCCAGGCAAGGGTCTGACGCCTTTTAACCTGAATACCAAAGTGTGGTCTAACAGCGCTACCGCTGGGGTCAACGTTCGTCTGGTGAAAGCGGCCAGCCTGGCGGATGCCAACGGTGCCAAGAACATTCCACTGACCGTCAGCCTGGGTGGGACAGTCCTGACCGCGACCAACCAAACCCTGGCTGCCACTACCTTGTTCCCTGCGGGCATTACCAATGGTTCAGACGTCTTGCCACTGCGCATTAGCCAGACCACGCAAAGCATTCTGGAGACCGGGGCTTACAGCGGTATTGTTAGCCTGATAGTGACTCAGGCGACAACGGCCCCTGCGGGTTAAGACGGCAGGTTTTTATGCTAACGCTGGTTTTGCTAGCTTGTGGGGCTTTTTAGCCCCATTTCTCATCCAGGGACGAACAATGACTTTTCACGGCAGGCTATCTACAGGGTTGTTGATAGGCCTAATGATTATTCATTATGACTTATTGGCGGCTCCGCTAGTGCCCCCGGGGTTTGAGGAGTTGGCGCAAGGGCAAATCCTGTGGGTCGATGTTTCGCTGTATGGGCAGTCTCTCGGGCTTTATGAAGCCAATATTAATCTGCAACAGGTTGCCTTCATAAAGCCAGCGGAGCTGAGCGCAGCCGTTAAGCAGCAGTTCAACGACGACCCTGCGCTCGGTGCGCAGTTGATTGCTGCGTTGGCACAACCGTTGCCGCGTAATGGCAACCTGGCCTGTAGCACTAACGGCGATGCGCAGAACTGTGACTATTTGGAAACCCAGACGGTCGGCATCATCTATGACGAAAACAATACCCGCGTTAATCTGTTCCTCAATCGTCAGTATTTACCGCAAAAGGCCGCTGGCAGCAGTTTCTATCAGGCCACGGCGGAAAGTGAAAATGCGCTGGTCCATCAGCAGAACCTGAACTTTGTGGCCGATGAGCTGTTCCAGTCATTGTCCATGCAAGGCAATGGCTCACTGGGCGTGACCGAAAACGGTTTCCTCAATGCCGATTGGACCTACCAAGGCCAACGTTATCGCCAGGCCAGTCATCAGCAGGTCGACGTGAATAATGCCTACTTTCGTCAAGACTGGCTTAAAAGCCTTTATCTGCAAGGCGGCATGATGGACTCGCGCGATATCTTCAGCAACGCCGGTGGCAACATCAATCTGAGCCAACTGCCGATCGGGAAAATCCGTGGGCTGCGGGCAGGCTCGACCCTGGCCTGGATCAATCAGACTCAGGTTTCCAAAGGCACTCCGGTATCGGTTTTCCTGTTGCGTAGCGCGCGTATTGATGCTTATCGCGATGGGCAGCTACTGTCCTCTTTTTACCTGAATGCAGGCGCACAGGAGCTGGATACGCGCACGTTCCCTAACGGTAGTTATACCGTAACGCTACGTGTCTATGAAGACAACCAACTGGTCAGAACGGAAAGCGTTCCTTATACCAACATTGGCGTGGCCCCGATGAATACTTTTCAGTGGTTCTTGCAGGCCGGGGTTATGGATGATAACGACGCTCAGCAAACGGACGGTGACCGGCGGGTGGTGCAAGGCGGGTTGCGCCTGCCGCTGACCGATACGCTGTCGCTGACGGCGGGGGCGACGGTATTGAGCAAGGTCCACTATTGGGAAGGGGCGGCGGACTGGAGCCACGGGTTTAACACAGGCCCGCTGGACGGGATATTGACCGTACGCGCCAGTTACCTCACAGGTAGCGATGGTGCGCGGGGCAATATTCAGCAACTGAATTATAACGACGGTTTTTCCCTGAGTTTCTACCGTTCGGCCCTATCGGCAGCGGACTGCAACGCTCAGGGCAAGAACACCAGCTTTAGCGGCTGTTACCAGAATACTAACCTGATGCTTTCGGTGCCGATTGAACAATGGTTCGCCAACGTTGGCTACTCGGTTAATAGCAACGAAGGGCGGTACCGCTATCGCAGAGAACTGCCTGACAATGATGGACTTCATCATGAAGGGGCTCCCTGGGAACAGGTTTATGCCACTCGTTTGCGTAGTCATACCTGGCAGGCCGGCGTCAGCCGTTCCCTGACGTTCAACGAGATTAATATCAACACCGGAATCAGCGCCTTTATGCGTAATGACAGCGGCCAGCAGGGAACCGACAAAGGCGGATATCTGACGGTCAGTCTGTCATTTTCCGGGGGACGCGGTGGAGAGGGTAGCAACAGCAATACCTCGTTGGGAGCGAACTACCAGAACAGCCAGCGCGGGAAAGGGCAGCTCAGCTATAACGCCAACTACAGCCGCTATACCGACGAAAGTGGGCAAAACGAGCTGGGGGCTTCGATCTATGGTGTTAACAGTCAGAACCTGACCGCATCCACCTATGCTCGTGCCAGCGGGCAGTACGGTAATGGCAGTCTGGCGGTCAGTGATGCATATAACCAGGCAGAAAACCGGCACCGGGTTAGCAGCAGCGGCAGCTATAGCTCCTCACTGTTAGTCGATCGCACCGGGCTTTATTGGGGCCGCTGGGGGGATGGCCGCCCGGCCTCCGCGATTACGGTTGGGGTAGAGGGGGGAGAAGAAAACCGCGCTGCGCTGGCCAATGTGTCGATAGAGGGGGCTGGCCAGACGGATGTGCGCAGTAACAGCCGAGTGCTGTTTACCGTACCGGGCTACCAGCCGACGACCATCGATATCAATGAATCGCTCAGCGCACCGGTTGGCGTCAGCAGTGAAATCCGCCGCGGGGCGGGAACGCGCACGGCGTTTATGGTACCGGGTAAGGTGCTGCGCCGGGATATCGAGGTGACCTCGCGCTACACCTGGCTGGGAAAAATGCTCGATGAGCAGGGCAAACCGTTGGTAAACGGTATTCCCCTTAACGTTCTCTCATGGACGCCGTTAGGTGAGGGCGGTTTTAGCCTGGAAACCGTCAGGCCGGTGAAGCAACTGTATTTGTTGCGTGGCGCACAGTTCTACCAGTGTGCGATGAAGGTTCAGGCGGTGCGAGACGTGGTGCGCTATGTGGGTATTACGCACTGTACTGGGGTCACTATGGCCAACATACCGCCAGCCGAACAGAAACAGGCGCAGTTGATGACTGTGAGACAGGGCCATGGCAGCGATGTGCCGACGGCGATGAAAGTAAATTGAGAAGGTGTTCCATGATGATGAAAATAAAAACGTGTTTTCAGCTTGTTGTTATGCTGGGCGTTGCGTTGTTTGGGACATACGTGCCGCTGGTACACAGCGCCTCTGTCGCTCCTCAGCCACAGAATAGCGTGATCAATATGACTCTTGATCGCATGAATTTACCCAAGGAAATCTTTATCTGGGATGACGTATTTGGTGGCAGTTCAGATCTCTGTGAAGGCCGAGTCGCCTGTAAAAATCAGGATATCATTAACAGCCTGATCTGCCTGTCTACCACGGAGGTAGCCTATGGTGCCTGCCCCTCAAAGTTATTTTGGCAATGGGGTAGCGCTTGGCAGCAGAGCCTGAGGCTTCGTTTCACCCATGCTAATGGGCAAACCAGAGAGTTAAAACTCACCTCTCTTAAAGCGCTCGGGCGATGGCCTTCCTGGGCGGCAGATGCTCCTTTGTATCACAGAGGATTCAGCGTTTTTATCCCCTCGTCCGAGCTGGATAAGTTGTCTATCCCCGGTGTTTGGCGCGCTGGGCTACTGATGAAGGTGAGTGCCTGGGATAATTGCAGTGACGATATCAATGGTTGCCCTGGCTATTTGCGAGCTTACTGGCAGGCCGATATCACCCTGAAGGTGACGGATAATAGCAACCAGCAGATTTATCTGCCCGCATTCCCGACTTCGGCACCGACGATCAACCTGAACTTGAATACCCGCCCAGGCACCGGTAACGGCAAGAATGTGAGTGGCCAAACTAACCTGGATATGTGTCTCTATGACGGTAACGACTCGGCAAGCAACCGCATTAGCCTGCGATTGCAGGACGAAGGGGCCACGGCTGCGGGCCGGCCAGCCGGTCAGTTCTCTATTTATCGCCGTGGGGGGAATAAATCACAGGCTCGCGATCGGCTAGATTACCAGGTCAGCGTAATCAATCCGACTACCGGGGCGGCCCAGCAGCTTGCCAACGGCACAGAAATCATCTGGAGCGACACTAACAAGCGCAATATCCAGCGCCAGGTGATATTACCTGGCGTCAGCAAACCCGCTCTCTGTGTTCCTGCTCCGCTGACGTTGACGACGCCAGCATTCTCCCTGTCAGACAAAACGGCGGGGGATTATACCGGCACGCTACGTATTATCTACACGCCATCCACCCAATCATGAAGTGGATATATACGGTGTATCGATACGTAGTCTACTAATCAGATTTTCATATTTACTCGTGGGTTGGCTTATGGTTTTTGTTGCTGGATTATGATGCTGTTTTAAAATTATAATTTAAAATTATTCCTTTATTATCATATTATTATGTTATTTTTTGGTAATTTTTAATTAATTTTTGTTATGTTGAATTGTGTTGCCTGGCTGTAATAGGGTAGTTGTGACTTGTACGGAGTTGAAACCAAACGTGTCTGAATTTCTGATACGAGTTTATTGGTGCCTGAAATAACCAGAAAGGAATGTTATCGCGCTGGTTGTTTTAAATATGGACGTTAATCCCTTAATAAAGGGTAGCTCGTCGATTTTAATACATAATATGGAATTTATTTTTATGAAACTGAAAAATATCGCTTTATCCACCCTGTTGGCTATCGGTGCCGTCTCAACTGCTCACGCAGGCACCAACGCCCAGATCACCATTACCGGTGACGTTGTTGCCGCTACCTGTGATGTATCACTGTCCGCCAGCAGCCTGGAGTTGGGTAACTTTACCCCAGCCCAATTTACCGCCATTGCCACCCCGGTGACCGACAGCGTGAAGTCATTTACCGTCGGGCTGAATAACTGCATGGCACCGCTGAAAGCAGGTGACACGGCAGGGTTGGTCGTGACTGGGCAAACGCTGGGCGGGAACCCGAATATGTTTAACTCCACCGGTACCACGGCTGGCGTGATGTTGAAAGTCGCCGGTACTTCAAGCTACATCAAGAACAAGGAAAAGTTGTCGGTCGCAACGGCAGGCACAACGCCAGCAGCCGGTGACTTTAACAGCAAGATCGTTACGCTTGAGGCGAGCCTGGCCTCTACAGCCACTCCGGCTCAGCTTGGCCACGTCAGCGCCCCGATCCTTTTCAGCTTCGCCTATAACTGATTTTCCTTTACTCCCTCCATTCTAAGGGCTGGCCGCGTAAGCGGCTCGCCTATGCAAAACCGCAGGCATTAATCTATGAAAGGCCTTCTACATGCACTCTTGATCGCCGTCAGCAGTTCAGCATGGCTCCCCGTGGCGATGGCCGACGGTTTTGGCATTAACGCCACACGCCTGATTTACCCCGAAGGGGCTAACAGCATTACCGTGACGGTGCGTAACACCATGCCTGAATTGCCTTATCTGGTGCAGGCCACGGTCACGATGACGCCAAACAAACCGCAGGTGGCCCCGTTTAACGTTACGCCGCCGCTGTTTCGCCTTGAGCCTAATACCACTAACCAAGTACGCATTGCCGGTCAGACCGGTCATTTGCCTAAAGATCGCGAGTCGGTGTTCTATTTTAACACCCGTGCCATACCGGCTAGCCGCGCGTTGCCGCTAATGCCTCAGGCCAGCGCCGTCAGCGGTGCCGCTCAGTTTGGCGTGGGTAATATCATCAAAATTTTCTACCGCCCTGCCGGGTTGGCTGGCAGCTCAGGCAACGCCCAGCGGGACTTGCAGTTTGAGCGCAGCGGTAACGGGCTGAAAGTCACTAATACTTCGCCTTACTTCATTAACCTGGCTGGGCTCAGCGTGGCCGGGCAGAAATTATCGCTCCAGCCACCGGCTGGCGTTCCGATGATTGCCCCTTTTGACAGCCACATTTACCCGACCGCGGTAAAGCAGGGGCGGGTGAACTGGCAAACCATTACCGATCAAGGGGCCATCGATGAGTTTGATCGCGCACTGCGGTAAATGGGCGTTCGTTGGCGTGTTGATCGCACAGGGATCCATGCCTGTTCAGGCACTTACTCTGAATTATTCGGCACAAATCAATCAGGGAACCTGCCAAATCAGCCTGGATAAAACGCAGATGCATCTTGGCACCGTCGAGCTATCCGCTCTGCGGGGCACTCTGGTTGCGGCTCAACCATTTACGCTGCGGGTTCGTGCCTGCAGCGGTGAATATCAACCAGGGCTGACGCCTGCGATTAAAGTCACCGGTGAAGGGCTCTCTCGCGACGGTAAATGGCTGTTTCGCAGCGCTGCCGATTCGGTGGCGCAAGGGATCGGCATCATGCTGATCAAGAGCGATACGCCACCGTCATATGGCCAGAAGCCGGTTGCCAACGGGGATTTTCTGGATCTGGCTGCCAAAAATATTATCCCGGCGGATACGGATCTTAACTTCTTTGCCGGGATGGCCTGCGGCTCCGTGGCGGACTGCCAGGCCGCCAGCGTAAAGCCTGGCAGGGTCAGTGCGCGCATCGTGTTTGATTTTGTGTATCGCTAATGTCATGCCGATGCTGAGAACGATCATGGCTATCTGCCTGAGTGCGCTGTGCTGCGTGGCTGCGCGGGCGGACGGTGGCGTCTCCCTCAACCAGACCCGGGTGATTTTTCTGGGCGGGAGTGGCGCACAAAACGTCACGGTCAACAATCAGGGTAATCAACTCTATCTGCTGCAGTCCGGCATTCAGATGACGCCGGACGATCCGCGGGCCGCCCCGTTTATGGTTACGCCGCCGTTGGTCAGGCTGGCTCCTGACAGCAGCAACACGCTGCGTATTTTAAGGCAGGGCAATGCCCGGTTGCCGGAGGATCGGGAGTCACTCTTTTACCTGTCGGTATTAGCCATTCCAGCCCGGTCAGGCGACGGAGCGCTGGTGGAGGCGTCCAGGCTATCCATGGGGTTGCGCTTTATGCTCAAGCTGTTTTATCGCCCACAAGGGTTGAAACTGCTGCCGGAGCAGACTTATTGCCAGCTCCAACTGACACAGAACGGCGATCGTGTACGCATCACCAACCCCGGGCCGTATTTTCTGACCTTTAGCCAGTTGACGTTAGACAACCAGCCGATCGATCTGCTGCGGCAGCCCTCCATGATCCCACCGATGGGGTATCTGGATTACCCGCTTATCCGGCCCATTTCACAGGTCCATTGGCAACTGATCACTGATTACGGCGGGGCTTCTGCACGTTGTCAGCGCCAGCTCTCTGCTAACAAGGAAGTTCAATGAAACCGTCAATCATCCGCCAGTTCATCGTCCTACTGCTTTGTGGGTTGGCTGCCGTCAGCGGCCACGCAGGACAACCAGAGCCCAGCGGTATCTCGTTTTACGTCCTGCGGGTGATCTATCCGGAAAGCGACAAGCGCGGGGTCACCCTGCGGGCCTATAACAAAACGCCTGGCGTCTATCTGATGCAGTCATGGATCCGACCGGTCGACTTCAGCACCGGCGATGTCGATCTGGAGGGCGGCGGTGTGATGGCCATGCCGTTTATCGTTACGCCACCGCTGCAGCGTTTTGAACCCGGCGAAGAGCTGGCCTTGCGTATCCGCCGCACCGGCGTTGAGTTACCGACCGATCGGGAGTCGGTCTACTTTATCTCGATGAAGGCCATCCCCAGCCAACCGGCCCCGCTTGATCGGCAAACCACGCCGCAGGTGACCTTGACGGTAGTCAGCAATATGAAGCTGTTTTACCGCCCCAAAGGGTTGCCAACGGGGGGCGTTGCCAGTGCGGCCCCACAGCTTAAGTTCAGCCAGCAGGGCGATATGCTGGTGGCCGATAACCCGACGCCATTCTGGTTGACGTTTTCGCACCTGAGCGTCGGTGAGCATGCGCTGGCTAACCCTGCGCTGCGCCTGATGGTGCCGCCAAAGGGACGACAACAGTATCGCCTGCCCGTAGGAACACGGGGTGACGTTACCTGGCAACTGATTGACGAAGATGGCTGGAACACCCCAGTTCAGCGTTGGTCACCCTCCTCACATTAACTTCTGGTCATCCTAAATCAAATGGACATGAAAAATAACCACTATGACGTCAATGTGCACAGAGTGCTGCGTTTTAGCGCCATGACCCTGTTGTTGAGCTGCGCTTTCCCTGCGGTGGGAAGGGACTACTTCGATCCCGGTCTGCTATCGCTACCCGGTGGTCAGAGTGCGGCAACGGTGGATTTAACCACCTTTGAAACCGCAGGCCAGATCCCGGCAGGCAACTATCTGGTGACCCTATACGTCAACCAGAGCGAGCAGGGCCAGCACAGCATTACGTTTAAAAAAGAGGCCAGCGGCAAGGTTCAGCCTGTATTCACCCCCAAGCAGCTGCATGACTTTGGGGTGAATACTGAGGTCTTGCCGGTGTTTGCGGGGCTGCCAACGGATGAGTCGATTGCCAACCTGACCGCTCTGCTTCCCGAGTCCAGCATCAAGGTTGATTTATCGCAGTTGCGCCTGGACTTGAGTATTCCCCAGGTCATGATGCAGCCCAATGTGCAGGGAGCGGTCGATCCCTTGCTGTGGGATCAGGGAGTTCCAGCAGTGCTGCTGAGCTACAACCTGAACGGCAGCCGCAACTGGCAGCAAGGCCAATGGGGCAATGAAAATGCCCGGCAGACCAGCTTGTTTGCCAACCTGCGCGGTGGGGCCAATTTGGGTGCCTGGCGTTTGCGTAGCGATATGACCTATAGCAACAACCAAAGCTCCAATAGTGATAACCAAACGGATACCCGCTTTACCAATACCTATCTGCAGCGGGATATTCAGCCGCTGCGCTCGGAAATTCTGTTTGGTGAAAACAGCACCGGCAATGACGTATTCGACAGCATTCCGTTTCAAGGGGTGAAGCTGAACTCCAATGAAGAGATGCTGCCCTATAGCCTGCGCGGTTTTGCCCCGCGGGTGTCGGGCATTGCGGCAACCAACGCCCGGGTCAGCGTCAGCCAGAACGGTAACGTGGTCTATCAGACCTACGTCGCGCCCGGGCCGTTCAGCATTGAAGATCTCTATCAAACCGGGCAAGCCGGTGACCTGACGGTAACCGTGACGGAAGCCGACGGCAGGGTGCAAACCCAGACCATTGCTTACTCATCGTTACCGGTGATGCAGCGCGAGGGGGCGTTCAAGTATGAAGTCACCTCTGGCCGTTACCACGGCGGCATCGCCGACGGATCCAAGCAACTGACGTTTGGCATGGCGACCCTGATGTACGGCCTGCCGCACAACATTACCCTGTATGGCGGTGGGCTGCTGGCGCAGGATTATTACTCCAGCGTCATTGGTAGCGGCGTTTCTCTTGGCGAAGTCGGGGCGCTGTCTGCTGATATCACCCTGGCTAGCGCACAGATCGCAGGGTTTAGCGAACGCCAGCAAGGGACGTCCTATCGGGTGCGTTATGCCAAAAGCCTGATCGGTACCGGCACCTCAATCGACCTGGCGGCCTATCGCTATTCGACCCAGAACTATTACAGCTTTGCCGATGCCAACAACGTCGGCTATCGGCTTAACGATAACCAGGTGCCTTGGGCCATGGATCGCCGCCGCAGCAGTACCGAACTGCGGGTAAGCCAGGATATGGCTGGCTGGGGGTCACTTTATATCAGCGCCAGCCGGGATAACTATTGGGGCAACAGCCGGATCAATAATTCGCTGTCGGTGGGCTATAACGGCAGTATCCAAGGAATTGGTTACGGGCTTGCCTATCAAATCGATCGTGTCAAAGGTCATAACCATGACGAAGGAAATTGGCCGGAGAACCGCCAGCTCTCATTCAATATGCAGGTGCCTCTCAGCCTGTTCAGCAACGGCGAGATGGCACGCCGCCTCTATGCCAGCTACCAGATGAGCCGCAACAACCAGGGGCGACAGCAACAGCAGGCTGGGCTGAGTGGTAGCGCGCTGGATGACCATTTATCTTACAGCGCCATGCAAGGCCGGGGTAATCAGGGGCAGGGCAGTAACGGGACGTTAAGCGCCAGTTACCAAGGGAGCCAGGGCATGGCGAACGGTGGTTACAGCTATGGTAACCATTATCGCTCGGTGAATATGGGGGCAACCGGCGGCGTGGTGCTGCATTCCCAAGGCGTGACGTTAGGCCAGACACTGGGCAGCGCCATTGCCATTGTCACCACCCCAGGGGCTGATGGCGTTGCCGTGGGTAATGGCAGCAGCCGCACCAACCGCTGGGGCCAGGCGGTGGTACCTTATCTGTCCAATTACCAGAAAAACAGCATCAGCCTTGACCCTTCAACCCTGCCGGACAATGTGGATATCACGCAGTCGAGCCTGAATATCTACCCGACTAAAGGCGCCGTGGTCGTCGCCAATTTTGACACCCGCGTGGGGTTCCAGGCGTTGGTGATGCTGATGCAAGCCAATCACTCTCCGGTGCCGTTTGGGGCTATTGCCTCGCTCGACAGCAAGGTGGCGAGCGCTGAACCCAATACCGGCATTGTGGGGGACGGCGGCCAGACCTACCTCAGCGGACTACCGGAAAGTGGCAGCCTGACGGTGAAATGGGGGCCAGCCAGCGATCAGCTGTGCCGCGCGCGCTTTAGCCTGGCCGACAGCACCGCGTCGGAAACCAACCCACTTCGCCAAATTCAGGCCACCTGTGAAGGAACTAAACCATGAGTAACCCTTGTCACCAAGCAGTTACCCGGCTGGGCTTTATCGCTCGCCTGATTGCGACCTGTTTGTTGCTGTTAAGCGTTGTGTTGGCGACCCCGCTACAGGCTGAAACCATCACCATTGGCAAAGGCAGCGGTATTGTCTGGGAAGGAAAGCCCTTTGATGTGACGCTGTCGGGCCCGATGGGTAGTGACTCAATGAGAGTTGAGTTTGGTTTAGCCAGCATTTCGACGATAAGAGACAGATGCATGAAAGAAAGTGATCTGGTCAATATCGCAGGCTATTTGACTTATCAACTTGCGCCAGGGGTGGGGTTAATTCCCCGTGCGACTGTCTCGGCTAGCTACCAGAGGTATGTTTCACAGGCAAAGGAAACCTTGAGTGGTACCATCGGTCTACCTGAGACTAAGGCTAGCGCAAATGGGTGGAGTATTAGCAATCCGGTAGATGCTCGTCAGTGGTGCCTGCCGCCACGCATGTCCTCTGAACAATTCTTTTATCTTCCAGAAGGGGAACGAATCTCCCGTGGTGTAGGAAGCTGGGCCATTGTTGCCGACGGGACACAAACCGCCTCCGAGATAGCTATTTCCCCGCTGTATTATGCTAGTTTCTCAAGTCGCGCCAGTGGTGATAGGGTCGCGCAAATTTTCTCCAGTGATATCACCTTACGGGTTTCTACGCTGGAGTGTTCCGTGCAGACCACGGCGAATATTGATTTTGGCGCGGTGAGCTATAGCAAAACGGTAGGAGCTGAACTAGGCAAACAAAGTTACCCGCTGGTGGTTAGCTGCGGGCAGGCCAGCGATTATATCAGTGCCAATATCAACCTGCAGTTGCGTGCGCTATCCGGTCTTTATAATGGGCAAAAGACCCGGCTGGCGTTAACTCAGGGGGGCGGGTATATCACCGGTGAAATCGAAAACGGGACCACGGGCAGCGGGGCATGTAACCTGACGACCGGCCTGCCGTTTGATAACTCACCGATTAAAATTGGCAGCATCAGTAACAAAGAGAGCAGTAAATCGATATCCGATCGGTTGACCTGGCGGCTGTGTTCCGGCGGTAGCAGTCTCCCTGTGGGGAAGGTAACGGCTTCGGCAGAAATGATGGTGACGTTTAACTGATCCCTACCTGGTTGTAGGGGCGCCGCATGCTGCGCTCCTACAACCTGAGCGGGGGGTATATTGATAATCTGAAGGCCCACTGGCTGGCAGAGGGTGATTTACGGCCTGTTGAATTGTATAGTAGCCTAGGCAACGGCCAGGGTTAGCAGCAACTGCGGTATCCTGAGCCTATCAGACTGGATAACACGACAGGTTGGGCTTACTATTGAAAATATCATTACAAACAGATAGATATAGCAAGATAAGTCAAAATCCTCGCGTTATCACTTTCATCATGAAAGTCGTTTAACTCCATTATGAGAATACTTCTAAGCAACGACGACGGCGTTAACGCCCCGGGTATCCAGATACTGGCGGCGGCGCTGCGTGAATTCGCCGAAGTGCAGGTAGTGGCCCCCGATCGTAACCGCAGTGGTTCTTCCAACGCGCTGACGCTGGAATCGCCGTTGCGTACGCTGACGTTGCCCAACGGCGATATCGCCGTGCAGCAGGGCACTCCGACGGACTGTGTCTACCTTGGCGTTAACCAACTGATGCTGCCAGCGCCGGAGATCGTGGTGTCCGGTATCAACGCGGGGCCCAACCTCGGCGATGACGTAATCTATTCCGGCACGGTGGCTGCTGCGATGGAAGGCCGCCATCTGGGGCTGCCCGCATTGGCGGTGTCGCTCAATGGCCATCAGCATTATGAGACGGCGGCGGTAGTGACCTGCCGTCTATTGCGTGCGCTGCAACAAGAACCGCTGCGTACCGGTAAAATTCTTAATATCAACGTACCCGATTTACCTTTGGCCGAGATTAAGGGGATACTCGTGACCCGCTGCGGTAGCAGGCATCCTGCCGATAAAGTGTTTAGCCAGTTGGATCCTCGTGGTCAGACGCTATATTGGATCGGGCCGCCGGGGGCTAAATTTGATGTGGGCCCAGACACGGATTTTTCCGCCGTGGAGCAGGGCTACGTGTCGGTGACGCCATTGCAGGTGGATTTGACCGCCTACGCGGCGCAAGATGTGCTATCAACATGGTTAACCAAAGCAGAGGTTAGCGGGGAATGGTGAACAAACGCATACAAACACTGCTGGCACAGTTGCGCCAGCAGGGGATCAGGGACGAACGGCTGCTCAAGGCAATCGAGAACGTACCGCGTGAGCGTTTTGTTGATGAAGCTTTTGCCCATAAAGCTTATGAGAACACGGCCCTGCCAATTGGTTCGGGGCAGACGATTTCTCAGCCTTATATGGTCGCGCGCATGACCGAGCTGCTGAACTTGCAGCCGACCTCACGCGTGCTGGAGATTGGCACCGGTTCCGGTTATCAGACTGCGATCCTGGCGCATATGGTGCAGCACGTCTGTTCCGTTGAACGCATCAAAGGGTTGCAGTGGCAGGCCAAGCGCCGCCTCAAACAGCTCGATCTGCACAATGTCTCGACCCGCCACGGCGACGGTTGGCAAGGCTGGGTTTCACGCGGGCCATTTGATGCGATCATCGTGACGGCCGCGCCGCCGGAGATCCCGCAGGCATTGATGCAACAGTTGGATGACGGTGGCATTTTGGTCTTACCGGTGGGCGAACAGGCTCAGGTACTGCAACGCATTCAGCGGCGGGGCGGTGAGTTTTCCATCGATACCGTTGAAGCAGTGCGATTCGTTCCCTTGGTCAAGGGAGAACTGGCTTAGCCTGTAAACGGCCAGATGGCGGCTAAATCGTTTGAATAATATTAATTTCCAGTAGAATTGTTCCGCTATGTAGTTGTCTTATAGCGTGATCGCGTTAATGTGGCTAGCATTGGCACTATGGTTTTTTAGCTCCCCGGTGGGTGATCTCCTGGTTTTCAGGGATCGGCCGGGGAAACCTTGCGTTGTAGAACGAAAAAGCTCGGCTACGATGTATAAGGTATTTTTTGATATTGCTGTCATGGGGGAAGCATGAGCACGGGAAGCCCAATGAGTTATTTACGCCGAGTGGCGGTGTGTACGATGTTAAGTTTGTGGTTAGTTGGCTGTTCGGATAAAAATTCTTCCTCGGCTCCTATCAGCAGCGTCGGTGGTGGTGGAGCCGCTGCATCGGCTAACGCCAGTGGCGGCAACGCATCACAGGGGCGTATTGTTTACAACCGTAGCTATAACGCTATCCCCAAAGGGAGCTATAGCGGTGGTAGCACCTATACCGTCAAGCGTGGCGACACGCTGTTCTATATTGCCTGGATCACCGGCAACGATTTCCGCGATCTGGCCCAACGCAACAATATCCCACAGCCGTATAGCCTGGAAGTCGGCCAAACCCTGCAACTGGGGAGTGGTTCTGCCAACGGCGGGGGGATGTTAGCTGACGGTAATGGCACGGTGTCAAAACCACCGTCTACCACACAGATACAAACTGCAACGGTTGATTCTCAATCAACGAACGCGTATTCTGGTAGCTCGAGTAAACAGAATGTAGGTAAAATGTTACCTGCATCAGGAGCCGTTGTGGCAGGCTCAGCCGCAGCTCCTGTTACCGCACCAGCCGCTACGCCACCGGCGAGCAGCACCGCCAGCAACAGCGCCCCAGTAAGTACCTGGAAATGGCCAACTGACGGTAAGATCATCGATAACTTCTCCTCATCGGAAGGTGGGAACAAAGGCATCGATATCTCTGGTTCCCGTGGGCAGCCTATTGTTGCTACCGCCGATGGCCGTGTAGTTTACGCAGGCAACGCTTTACGGGGTTACGGTAATCTAATCATCATCAAACATAATGATGATTACTTGAGTGCCTACGCCCATAACGACACCATGCTGGTCCGGGAACAACAAGAAGTTAAGGCGGGGCAGAAAATAGCAACGATGGGAAGCACCGGAACCAGTTCAGTACGTTTGCACTTCGAGATTCGTTACAAGGGGAAATCCGTAAACCCGCTGCGTTATCTTCCGCAGCGATAGATTGGGCAGAATGCGCTGTATTCTGCTCGCGGTATCACGGGTAGGAGCCGCTTTATGAGCCAAAATACGCTGAAAGTTAACGAGTTACATGACGATGCAGATTTCGATGAGAACGCCATGGAGGCCGAGTCATTCGATGAAAAAACGCAGGTAGAAGAAGAGACCAGCGAGAATGACTTGGCGGAAGACGAACTGTTGTCTCAAGGTGTTACCCAACGCGTATTGGATGCAACGCAGCTCTATCTGGGCGAAATCGGTTACTCCCCCCTGCTGACCGCAGAGGAAGAAGTTTATTTTGCACGGCGTGCACTGCGCGGAGACGTGCCGTCCCGCCGCCGCATGATAGAAAGTAACCTGAGGCTGGTAGTGAAAATTGCCCGTCGTTATAGCAATCGCGGCCTGGCGCTGCTGGATCTGATCGAAGAGGGTAACCTTGGTCTGATCCGTGCGGTGGAAAAGTTTGACCCAGAGCGCGGTTTCCGTTTTTCCACCTATGCGACCTGGTGGATCCGCCAGACGATTGAACGGGCGATCATGAATCAAACCCGAACTATCCGTTTGCCGATCCATATCGTCAAAGAGCTGAATGTTTACTTGCGCACCGCGCGCGAGCTTTCTCACAAACTGGATCATGAACCCAGCGCTGAAGAGATTGCGGAGCAACTCGACAAACCGGTTGATGATGTCAGCCGTATGCTGCGCCTGAACGAACGTATCACGTCTGTCGATACGCCGTTGGGTGGGGATTCAGAGAAAGCCCTGTTAGACATTCTGACCGACGAGAAAGACAACGGGCCTGAAGACACCACGCAAGACGATGATATGAAACAGAGCATCGTCAAATGGCTGTTCGAATTGAACGCCAAGCAGCGTGAAGTGTTGGCTCGCCGTTTCGGCCTGTTGGGCTATGAAGCGGCTACGCTGGAAGATGTTGGCCGTGAGATTGGCCTGACACGTGAGCGTGTTCGTCAGATCCAGGTTGAAGGCTTACGCCGCCTGCGTGAAATTCTGCAAATGCAGGGCCTGAGTATTGAGGCACTGTTCCGCGAATAAACGCGTTATCACAATAAAATAAAAACGGTGAGCATTAATGTGCTCACCGTTTTTTTATGTCTGCGATGTGCTGTGATTGACGGCGATATGCAGTTTTTTGGGGTGTACTTCATCGATATTTGCCTCACACCTTGCCCCTCACCCCAACCCTCTCCCACAGGGAGAGGGAGCTGTTATGGTGTTGTCATCAGGTGTAGAAGTCGGTCTTTGGCCTGGCTAATTTCCAGTCCCGAAGGTGAGGACGATGACCCCCTGCTGCGGTTAGCTCCAGAACTTAAATTGTGGCACGTTCGGTCCCCTCTCCCTGTGGGAGAGGGGTAGGGTGAGGGGACACATGCAGGTGCTTAAGTGAAGGGAACAGCCTTACACCAGGCTTTTCAACCGATAGATCCACTCCAACGCCTGGCGTGGCGAAAGAGAATCTGGATCCAGCGTCTCCAAGGCTTCCACCGCCGGTGACACCTCTTCGTTCAGCAACGTCATCTGGGTCGCATCCACCGTACCTGCCGCCGTCTGGTTGGAGAGGCTCTCCAACTCACGCAGCTTCTGGCGCGCACGTTTGATCACATCACGCGGTACACCGGCCAATGCAGCCACCGCCAAGCCGTAGCTCTTACTGGCAGCCCCATCTTGTACGCTATGCATAAAGGCGATGGTATCACCGTGCTCCAGCGCATCCAGATGCACGTTAACCACGCCCTCCATTTTCTCTGGCAAGGTGGTCAGCTCAAAGTAATGGGTGGCAAACAGCGTCATGGCCTTGATGCGGCTGGCCAGGTTTTCTGCGCAGGCCCAGGCTAAGGAAAGCCCGTCATAGGTGGAAGTGCCACGGCCAATCTCATCCATCAACACCAGGCTGTTTTCCGTGGCGTTATGCAGGATATTGGCGGTCTCGGTCATTTCCACCATAAAGGTTGAGCGGCCTGAGGCCAGATCGTCTGCGGCGCCGACGCGGGTAAAGATGCGATCCACTGGCCCGATAGTGGCTTTGGCCGCCGGTACATAGCTACCGATATGTGCCAGCAACACGATCAGTGCCGTTTGCCGCATATAGGTACTTTTACCGCCCATATTCGGCCCAGTAATGATCAGCATACGGCGCTGTGGTGAAAGGGAAACCGGGTTGGCAATAAAGGGTTCTTTCAACACCTGTTCCACCACCGGGTGGCGGCCATCGACTATGCGAATGCCGGGCTGCTCACTGATGGTTGGGCAGGCGTAGTTCAGCGTTTCGGCACGTTCTGCCAGGTTGGCTAACACATCCAGCTCGGCCAAGGCTCCGGCGCTCTGTTGCAGTGGCTCCAGGTGCGGCAACAGCAGATCGAACAGCTCGTCATACAGCCCTTTTTCGATCGCCAAGGCTTTCCCTTTGGAGGTCAGCACCTTGTCTTCATACTCTTTCAGCTCGGGAATGATGTAGCGTTCCGCATTCTTCAGCGTTTGGCGGCGCACATAGTGGATCGGCACCAGGTGGCTCTGGCCACGGCTGACCTGAATGTAGTAACCGTGTACGCCGTTGAAACCGACCTTCAGCGTATCCAGGCCCAGCTTCTCGCGTTCGCGGATTTCCAGGCGATCCAGATAGTCCGTAGCACCGTCGGCCAGTGCTCGCCATTCATCCAGTTCTTCGTTGTAACCCGGGGCAATCACGCCACCATCACGCACCAGCACCGGCGGGGCTTCTACGATGGCGCGCTCCAGCAGTGCCTGTAGCTCGTCAAATTGACCGACCTGCGACAACAGCTTTTGCATCTGTGGTGCATCAGCGTTTTCCAGTAGTGCACGGATATCCGGCAACTGTTGGAAGGCGTGACGCATGCGTGCCAGATCGCGTGGGCGAGCCGTGCGCAGCGCCAAACGGGCAAGAATACGTTCCAGATCGCCAACCTGACGCAGCGGCTGCTGCAAGTCGCTGCTCAATGGTTGTAACGCTGCGATAGCTTGCTGGCGGTTGTTCAGCACCTGCCCGTCTCGAGTGGGCATATGCAACCAGCGCTTGAGCATGCGGCTACCCATTGGGGTGACGGTACGATCGAGGATCGCGGCCAGGGTGTTTTCACTGCCGCCGGACAGGCTTTGGGTGATTTCCAGGTTACGGCGAGTGGCCGCATCCATAATGATACCGTCTTGCTGGCGCTCCATGGTGAGGCCACGGATATGCGGTAGCGAGGTACGCTGGGTATCTTTAACATATTGCAGCAGGCAGCCGGCTGCGCGTAACGCCTGATGGGCTTGCTCAACGCCAAAGCCGGTCAGATCGCGGGTGCCGAATTGCAGGTTCAACTGCTGGCATGCGGTGTCCAGCTCAAATTCCCACAGTGGGCGGCGGCGCAGGCCGTGGCGCTGTTCGATCAGTGCCATTTGCTCGAAGGTTTCCGGGTACAGCAGCTCTGCCGGATTGGTTCGTTGCAGCTCGGCCGCCATGGTTTCCAGATCTTCAGGCTGGGCGACGCGGAAGCGGCCGGAGCTGAGATCCAGGGTGGCATAGCCAAAACCGCGGCCATCCTGCCAGATGGCGGCCAGTAGGTTATCCTGGCGCTCTTGCAGCAGGGCTTCATCGGTGATGGTGCCAGGGGTAACGATGCGCACCACCTTACGCTCGACCGGGCCTTTGCTGGTGGCCGGATCGCCAATCTGTTCACAGATCGCAGCCGATTCGCCAAGCTGTACCAGCTTGGCGAGGTAGTTTTCCACAGCATGGTGGGGTACGCCTGCCATTGGGATAGGTTCACCCGCTGAGGCACCGCGTTTGGTCAGCGAGATATCCAGCAACTGAGAGGCGCGTTTGGCATCGTCATAGAACAGCTCGTAGAAATCCCCCATCCGATAGAACAGCAAGATCTCCGGATGCTGCGCTTTCAGGCGCAGGTATTGCTGCATCATCGGGGTATGTGAATCGAGTTTTTCGGTGCTAGTCATAACGTTACCGTTTCCAATCCATTGAATGTAAAGTTGATTGTGATATTCGTTGTCATCATTGGCTATCACGTTACCTCTTTAAAAAAATGCCAAAACGTTCAGGATGAGCAAAAGTCAGCGCTGCTCAAACAAATCAATCGGTTGGTCAAGGGATTGAGCATATATGACCGGCAAACAGGCTGGCAAACCTTTGTCGTTCAAAGCCTGCGTCATGACGAGATTGGCGGATAAAATCCAGGCCAAACTCGGCGAGATCTGAGGCTTGCGTGCCATGAGCATCAGGATCTTTTTTCAGCCGCTATACTAGCCCAGTAGGCGATAGGCTGTCACAGCCAAAAATTGGAAGCATTACGCAAACTACGCGTGTAATGGGCCTAGTGGGGTTACATTGCTGAAGTTAATCAGTAAGGAAGGGGGGCTGAAAGAAGTAAGCTGCCATATAGAGAAGAGAATGCGAGCCCCAGACAGCAGGCTTTTCCTGAATAGTACTGATTACAATCCGCTAACCACCCGCTTAGAATTATCTAAAACGGGCCACACTACGTTGGGCCCGTTGAGGGAATGTCGGTAGTCTAAGAGACTGGTCGCTGTTCTTTGGCGTGGGGAGTGATTAATCGCATGCACTCATCCCCGCATCGCACTATTTTAACTACGTGCACAGTAAAATGACGGTACCTGCCCGGTAGAAAAAATAAACCCATCTTCAGCTGCCGGGTAAACGCTGAAGTCGAACTTCAGCCCCGGTTGTAGGTAAAACCGAGGGAGGTAACGGGCGATATCTTCGGTATTACTGTTATCGGCCGGTGTGGTCACCGCAGAGATTGATTTTAGGTGATAAAGCCCCCCGCTCTGATTGAGTCTAAAGTAACTCTTCCTGCTGACGCTAGTGGACTTGTCGCCCTGTTGAAGCGATCCCTTCAAAATGGCGATACCGTTATTACCTTGGAAGATAACGTTGATGACGAGAGCCAGTTCCGCATCATCTTTGTTCACCAGCAGCATGGCTTCGCAGCTAAAATGTGTTTGCTGATATTGGCTATAGAAGCGGTATGCCCCCATGGCGAGCAACAGGAACAACAAAGATAGCAGGGTAAATGCACCTAGCAGTTGGGGCTTACTCATTATGCTGCCACTCCATATGATATTCAGAAATACAGGTATTCTTTGTCCCTGAAGAAAATGGTCGCTCACAGCGAATTGCTGAGGCGCGGGGAACCATTGGGCTGGTGGTAAAATAGACAACCTCGTGCATGTTACAGGTGAAGTCGTTTTGGGCAATAAACTGTTTGTAAGACTTCAAAGATGTCTGGTTACCGTAGAGATAGACCGAACACTGCTCTATGTTCCCTGCGAAGATAAAATTAGCGAAGAAATTCTTGTTCTCTGAGCTATGCAACGTAGCAAACAGGGCAATGCCGACAAAAAAAGAGAGGCTAAGCAATATTGCCCACACATGCCGAGAGCGAGGTGAGGCTGCTTGGTTCAGTTGGCTGGGTGTTAGCGGTTGGTTTTCCTCCACAATAGGTATTTCTTCGGTGTAGGCTCTACCCGTGTCCGGTATTATTTTTTCTACCGGAACCGTTGATGGGACTGTCAGGCCCTGGCGGGGTACCGTTTTTATCACTGCTTGCTCATAACCGGCGAGCTTTAATCCTTTACGTAACATAAGGATGTTTTGGTAAAAGGTATTGTTAGACACCTCTAAACCATTTTTTTGCCATCCGGCTTCAAACAGCTCTCGTTGCGGAACCAGTTTACCTTGTTGGCTTAATAACAGCTGAAGGCAGCGTGAGGCTGCGATAAATAGCGTGGTTTTCTCTCCGTTGACACGAGAGTAAAGCAAGTTTTCCTCAGGCCAGAACTCAACGCTGTCACCGATGAGATAATAATAACTGTTACAGTTACTAGTCATTCCTTTTACTTCCTTGTTCAAAATCACGAGTGTTATTAAAACAAAAATCCACGATTAACATGTAATTTATTGGTTAAGATTTTTCTCATTGGTTGTTAGGGCGTCACCGTTCAATCGCCAGGAATCAATTGGCTCCTGGTCTTGCGTTATAAAACGTAGCAAGAATTTTCCGGTTAGTAAATTGATTAATGTCGATTAAGGTTCAAATATATCACTCTAAGTATGTTCTTAAGATTTATTGATCTTAAGTGAAATTTTTTTCAATTATATGATTTAATTGATTTTTTTATATTTATTAAATAAAATTTCACGAGTTGATATAAATTGATTATGGCGTTGGGCCGCGGGTCGCTAACATGCATCCAACTTTTCAGCGATAGTGGCGGGAAGCAGATGTACGATAGCCGATATGGATTTGGCAATAAGTTTAGTCGTGTTATGGATGACGGGCGCGGTGTGAACGGATATGATTTTGATTATCATGCTGATGATATTAGTGAAATTTCGTTTCATCTATCCAGCAATAATAGCTACTTTTTGCAAGGTGTTAAATGTAGCTTGCTTAAGTTACAGCAGCAATACGGTAATATTGCTTTAGAGCATACGACATCGGATGGTTCGGCACGCAGTGCATTGCTGATTAGCGAAATGATGCGTGAAAAGAAAAGCCGAACGTTGATGGTGGTGATTGCCAGTACTGCATTGTTGAATATATTGTCGCTCAGCATGGAACAACGCTACAGAGATCGGGTTGTTTTTATTTCAACCAATGAATGCTGTACTTCGCTGTTGACGCAGATTGTCGATTCACCGAATACGACATGGGCACGACGCGACAAATTCATCCCTAAAGGGACATTGGCAGCGTTAAGTAACAGAGAAAAACGGGTTTGTTATTATCTGTTTCGCGGTTATACGCCAAAAATGATCGGTGCGATTTTAGGGATTAATATTAAAACGGTCAGCAGTCATCGCGTGTCCGTTATGAAGAAAATTGGTTGCACCAATAAGATAGGGTTATATAAGACCTTACGGGTCTATTACGGTACCAGCGTGGAAGGCTGACCGTTATAACCTACCTTGAATGCCACAGGTCACGACCCCAGTGAATGATGGGCGGTGCTTCATGTTTTTTGCAGTACCCCAGACCATGCCTGGCATGGATGGTTATTAGTTGTTTATATCAATCAATTTATAAAGGAATAGAAATAATGAAACTGAACAAATTCACAGTTGCCGCAATCGCTTTGGGTTTTGTTTCTGCTGCCAATGCTGCACCAACGGACCAGGGCCATGGCACAATCGAATTTTACGGCTCCATCATTGATGCACCTTGCTCTATCGCCCCAGGCGATGACAACCAGCGTATCCCAATGGGCCAGATTGCTAACGTGGCTCTGAAAGACGGTGGTAAATCTTCCCCTGAAAACTTCTACATCCACCTGGTTAACTGTGAAGCGTCTACTGCTAAAACGGTAACCACTACCTTCACCGGTCCTACTTCTGCAGGTAACCCTGATCTGCTGGGCATCACAGGTACTGCTCGTGGCGCTAGCCTGGCTATCACCGACGGTAGCGGCACTGTGATCAAACTGGGTGAAGCGACTGCTCCACAGGGCATTCAGGATCACACCAACATCCTGAACTTCTCTGCTTACCTGCAGGGCGACATGGGTGTTGACGGTAAAACTGCTGCAGAAATCGTCCCAGGCGACTTCAGCACCACCACTACCTTTACCCTGGCTTACCAGTAAGTTTTAACCGGTTAAACGGTCACACATGCGGGGAAACCCGCATGTTTATTCTTAAGGTCATGGTGTCGAAGGGAATGAGCGGCGTGAACAAAATGGAATATATCGTGGCGAGTTGCCTGCTCAGCGCTCTGTTTTGCGTCACCGCAACGGCGGAAACGTTTATAGGACGGGGCCGCGTCGTCATGGAAGGCAACATTATTGAAACTGCCTGCGCCATTGAGATGAGCAGCCGTGAGCAAGTTATTGAAATGATCACCGTTCCTGCGTCACAGATTGCTCTGGATGGGCATGGTATCGCTAAACCTTTTGTCATTCGTTTAATTAACTGCACCCTGCCACGTTTTGATCCCTCTATGCCTGATTGGCAGGCATTCCGCGTTACCTTTGATGGGATTAAGGATGGCGCTTTACTGGGTATTGATGGCGAGGCCCAAGGCGTTGGGCTACAGATCAAAGACCAACTAGGCAACATCGCATTCCCCGGCGTAGCTATGCCCCTGTCAGGGTTAAGCTCCGGAGATAAGCTCCTGCAATACACCATAAACCTGTTGCCGAATCACCAGATACTGCGAGCCGGTGAGTATCGTTCCACCGTGCGTTTCAAAATGGACTATTACTGATAAACGGAATTTTATCGATGGCCAAACCTGTCGCGAATTTCACTTTCCGGCTCCGCGGATTGTGGGTCTATATTGCCTTATCGCTGGGAAGCCCGGTTTATCTTACTCATGCCGCAGATGATATCCAGTTCAATACTGATGTGTTAGATATTAAAGATCGGGAAAATCTCGATCTCAGCCATTTCTCCCGCGGCGGCTATATTATGCCAGGGACTTACACTATGACGGTGTTTCTCAACCGGCAACAAGTAGCGGAGCGTTCAATCACCTTCGCGCCATCTGAAGCAGACCCTAAGAGCAGCGTACCTTGTCTGACACCTGAACTGATCGATTTGTTAGGCCTGAAAGACCGCGTGCTCAAGGAGATTGTCTGGGAAAACGATCGGCAATGTATCGATCTGCAAAGCATCCCGGGATTGATGGCACAGGGCGACTTGGCGACTTCAGCCCTGCAGCTCAGCGTGCCGCAAGCCTATCTTGAATACAGTTCTGAGGATTGGGATCCGCCTTCCCGTTGGGATAACGGCATTACAGGTGCGTTGTTTGACTATAACCTGAATTTCCTGACCACACGCCAGCAGCACCAGGATCAGGCCTATAACCTGAGCGGTAATGGGACCACCGGGGCCAACTTTGGCCCTTGGCGTCTGCGCGCCGATTGGCAGTTGCAGATGAAGCATCAGTCTGGCACCGACGGCGAAAATAGCCTGGACTGGAGCCGTTATTACGCTTATCGCGCCTTACCCAAGCTGCTTGCCCGCCTGACGTTGGGGGAGAATTATCTCAACTCCGATATTTTTGACAGCTTCCGCTTCACCGGCATCACGATCAATACCGATGACAACATGCTGCCACCGAACCTGCGCGGCTATGCCCCCGAAGTGAGTGGCGTAGCCAAAAGCAATGCCAAGGTGACCATCACCCAGCAGGGCCGTGTGTTGTATGAAACTCAGGTTGCGCCGGGTCCGTACCGCATTCAGGATTTGAATGATGCGGTCTCCGGCCAGCTATTGGTTCGCGTTGAGGAGCAGGATGGCACAGTGCGGGAGTTTACCGTGAACACCGCCAGCATCCCGTATCTGACCCGTCCAGGTTCGTTACGCTATAAAGTCGCGGCAGGCCGGCCGACCGATTGGCAACACAACGTCAATGGGCCACTGTTCGCCACCGGGGAATTTTCCTGGGGGGTGAGCAACGGTTGGTCACTGTACGGTGGAGGCGTCGGGGGCGATGACTATAACGCGCTGGCGTTGGGGGTGGGTCGTGACCTGATGATGCTGGGTGCTTTGTCGTTCGATGTCACCCAATCCCGGGCTAATTTGCCACAGCAGGGATCGCTGTTTGGTAACTCTTACCGCCTCAGCTATTCCAAGCGTTTTGAAGAGTACGACAGCCAGGTGACTTTTGCCGGCTACCGCTTCTCTGAACGCAACTTTATGAGCATGAGCGAATTTTTGGACGCACGGACTACCGGTACCCGCTCCCAGAGCAGCAAGGAGATGTACACCGTTACGTTCAATAAGCAATTCGTCGATCTGGGCCTGAGCACTTTTATCAATTACAGCCACCAGACCTATTGGGACGACAGCGCCAACGATAATTACAGCCTGTCGCTGGCGAGATACTTCGATCTGGGCAAGTTCAAGGATCTTAACCTCTCGTTGACCGCCTATCGCAATAAATATAACGGCACCAACGACGACGGCATGTATCTGGCGCTCACCATTCCCTGGAGCCATTCCGCTTCCATCAGTTACAGCGGGTCATGGGATCGCAATGAAAATACTCACCAGGTGGGCTATTTCGGCCGCGTGAATAACGCCGACTCCTATCAGATCAGTGCGGGCAGTGCCCGTCAAGGCGCGGTTGCCAGCGGTTACTACACCCACTTGGGCAATAACGCACAAGTGAGCGCCAACGCCGGTTATCAAGCTGGGCGCTCCAATTCTCTGGGCCTGTCGCTGCAAGGTGGCGTGACGGCGACAGCGGAGGGGGCAGCTCTGCACCGGATTGGCATGCCAGGCGGAACGCGCATTTTATTGGATACCGATGGAGTTGCAGGCGTTCCTCTGCGCGGCTATGGCGCGACCACCTTATCTAATCGCTTTGGTAAAGCCGTGGTGGCAGACATCAACAGCTACTACCGCAACCAGCTCAGCATCGATCTGAACGCGTTGGGCGACAAGATTGAAGCCATCAGCTCGGTACAGCAGGCCACGTTGACGGAAGGTGCAATTGGTTTGCGCCGCTTTGAAGTGGTTGCTGGTGAAAAAGCGATGGCGGTGGTTCGTCTGGCTGATGGGACATCACCGCCTTTCGGTGCCACGGTACAAAATAGCAAGAAGCGGGACGTTGGCATTATCAACGATGACGGCAGCGTTTATCTGAGCGGCATTCAGCCTGGTGCCAGGATGACCGCCAACTGGAATGGCATTACCCAGTGCGAAATAACGCTCCCAACACCTATCCCGCAGGATGTGACACAGAATTTACTGCTGCCCTGTCGGCCAATCGCCGCAGGGGAAAATCCGGTAACGGAAAACAGAAGCTGAACGAGAAGAGATCCATGAAATTAACCACAACACACTTATTAACCGCTGGCGCATTGCTGCTGGCCATCTTTACCTCACAGGCCAATGCGGCGATTGCCCTGGATCGTACCCGGGTGATTTATAACGCTTCCAGCAAGTCTGTCAGCATGAACATCAGCAATGAAAACAAACATCTGCCTTATCTGGCCCAGGGTTGGGTTGAGGATGAGCAGGGCAATAAGATCACCAGCCCACTGATCGTTTTGCCTCCGGTGCAGCGTATTGAGTCTGGTGCTAAAAGCCAGGTGAAAGTTCAGGGGTTGCCTGCTTTGCAGCAATTGCCACAGGATCGTGAATCGCTGTTTTATTTCAACCTGCGTGAAATCCCGCCGCGCAGTGACAAGCCGAATACGCTGCAAATTGCGTTGCAAACACGCATTAAGCTGTTCTATCGCCCGCAAGCAATTGAGCCGACTAAAGAACAGATGAGCACGCCGTGGCAGGAAAAAATGACGCTGACGCGCCAAGGCGATCGTTATGTGGTCAACAACCCAACGCCTTATTACATCACCATCGTTGAGGCTAGCACCACTAAAGGTGGCCAGAGCGCCAAAGGATTTACTCCGTTGATGGTGCCCCCCAAGTCCAATGCGCCGTTAAGCGCCAGCGCCAGTGCTTTAGGCAGTGCGCCAGTGCTGACTTACGTCAATGACTTCGGTGGTCGCCCAGAACTTATTTTCCGCTGTGCGGGTGATATCTGTCAGGCAGAACCTGGCAAACGTAACTCATAGCCTAAGCGCAACAGAGGTGAACTATGCCGTGGAAAATTTCGACGGGACTTGCAGGCTTGATACTGGTTTTGGGCATGTCAGCGGCCGTTGCCGCGACTTCCAACCTGACTATCTCGGGCAATATTTTACTGCCGCCGCCCTGCGTGATTAACGGGGATCAAATCATCACGGTGGATTTTACCAACGAGGTGATGACGACCCGGGTTGATGGCACCAACTACCGCCAGCCGGTGCCTTACACATTGGAATGCTCGGCGAGCAGTACCAACGCGTTAACCATGCAGATCCAGGGTATGGACGCCGGTTTTGCTGGCGCTCTGCAAACCTCGAAAGGCGATTTGGGGATCGCCTTGTCAAGTGACAGCCAGGCAATACCCGTGAATAGCTGGCTAAATTTCACGTTGCCAAATCAGCCCAAGTTGTTTGCCACTTTAGTGAAGCGCCCGGGGTCCACCCTTACCGCTGGCTACTTTACGTCGGGAGCCACGATGGTGGTCGACTACCAGTGAAACGGGAGAAAGGAATGAGATCGGTTGCAAGGATGTCACTGTTGCTATCGTTTGCTCTGCTGGCCATAAGCCCGTCGCAAGCGGCAGAAAACATGAGCTTTAGCGGTACGTTGATTGAGCCACCGCCCTGTCTGGTCAATAACGGCAACGACATTGACGTGCCTTTTGACAAGATTGGTGTCAAGAGCGTGGATGGGATGAACCACCGCAGGCAAATTCATTACGTGCTTGATTGTACGGCGGGACCCGCGTGGAGCATGGTGCTGACGCTGATCGGTCCGGCCGCCGCCTTCGAGCAGGCAACGCTGCAAACCAATATTACCGATCTAGGTATCAAGATATACCAGAACGGTCAGCCGTTTGAGCTAGGTACGCCTATCGCTATCAACCCGCAAAATCCACCGATGTTAGAAGCCGTGCCGGTTAAAAAACCTGGCACAGAGCTGACAGAAGGGGTGTTTGAAGTCACGGCAACGCTGCTTGCGCAATACCAATAAGGAGCTGATATGCGGCAAATACTGGGATATTTATGTGCCACCGTCGCTCTGCTAGCGCTGAGTTTGGGCGTGCAGGCGGCAAAAAATATGCGCTTGCATGGCACTCTGGTAGCGGAACCTTGTGTCATTGCGCCGGGTGAGGAAACTGTCCAACTGGATTTTGGCACGGTGATCGATAAGCAGTTGTATAGCGATCACAAAACCAGCAGCAGAGAATTCAAACTGCACTTGAGCAACTGCGATCTGACACTGGGCAAAACGGTGCAGGTCATGTTCACCGGGGTTGAAAATCCCGCATTGCCGGGGTTACTGGCACTGGATGCGTCCAGCCAGGCATCCGGGATTGGCATTGGTATTCAGTCGGCCAATGGCGATCCTTTGCCATTGAATAAGTTAGGGACTCATCGCTACCCGTTAGCGGCAGGGAGCAACTATCTGCGCATGATGGCCTATGTGCAAGGTGAGCCAGATGCGATTACCAACAGAACCCTTAACCGCGGCCCTTTCAGTGCCAGCATGACCTTTGCATTGACCTATGACTAAGGACTGACGCTGCTTGGCCTCTGTGAAGGGCTAACTGGCAACAGCGCAGAGCAATAAGGAACAGAAATGAAGTTAATAGGGACAGCATTGCTTACAAAAACCGCCATCATCGTTGGCCTGTTGATGCCCGTATGTGGTTATGCTAAAGGAATTGATGTGAGTTGGTCGGGGCCCAAACAACTGACCATTTCGGCACAGCCTGATGGGATCGGTGGATCCACCACGCAGTGTAGAACCGGCAAGACAGTTAACTTTTACGCCATACTCAAGGCTGGCACAGGTATGTACCAACGGTTGATTGCCTCAGCGCCGGGGGTGGCAAGTGGAAACTGTAGTGAGGTTTTGGCAAAAGTTCTCCCTATCAAGTTGACATTGCAAGGCTCGGAAACGCATTTCTTCGGACTGGGCCAAGAAGTAGACAGGCGTCCTGCAGATGGTCCTACTCTCAACGTTTCTCTCGAACATGGCAGCGGAACCGGTGATGGCTGGCAACCGCAGCCACCGCCAGGCCCCTCCTGTTCACTGATTGGCAGTTCGGTTGACATCAGCTATGGGGATATTCAGGCCGATAGTGTGCCAGGATTGAAAAAAAGCTCGGACTTGTACGTTAAATGCACTGCCAGCGCCACGGTTAAAGTCACGCTGATCGGCTACACCTCTAGCGGTATCAAGCTGCGTACGGATGGTTCACTGATGGCGGATGTGCTGGTGCGTGACCAGCCAGCCAATGTCGGCAGCCTTGAAAAGATCGCTGCCAACCAAACAATGGCCGTACCCATCTCTTCGGTATTGAAGGTTAACGGTAATCTAGCGGGGGGGGCTTTCCGTGGCTCGGCAGTAATTAATGTGGATATCCTTTAACGATTGATCCCTGACGGTAATCTGCAGCCCGCGTTTTGCGGGCTGACGTCTTCAGCCGTTTCTGACCTGTGCCACGATCGCCAACCGGACGGGTTCTTATTACCGCTTGTCTGTCTCTCTTTTCTGATCTTACCAATCAATAAGCCGGGTAAAGGCAATTAGCGAATGTATTACCGCCAGGGTTAATGTGACATTCTGGTCGGATAAAAATAACATCATGAACAATTGATTAGCAAAATGGCGTGACGCTATTTTCATCTTATTACAAATTTTAAAATTCTATTTAGCTCATTTTTGTCTAGCGGGGGGAGATAGGAGAAATCCTCACTTTGGCTTGAGGCAACAGACCAGCTCTGGCCTTGTTTAAAAAACACACTTTTTGTGAGAGAAATCTTATCTCTGCGAAGTATGGAAAATAACCCTTTAAATTTTTAGGGTTTTGTCGTTTTTTTAGTTTAGGCTGGCTGGCGATTAACGTTATTTTTTATTTGGTAATCATTCAGCACAATAGGCTATGCTTTAAGCAATCTGTCAGCGACAGATTTTATTAATTCTTGAGCGAGTAATATCCAGCATAATTGCAATAGGAGTTTTTTGTGGCACAACGTAAATTTCTCACTCTCACGGAAGTCCATAACCTGATGAGTGCGGCCCGGAATAAACAGACCGGGGTACGGGACAGCTGCCTGATCCTGCTTGCCTTCCGCCACGGGTTTCGTATCAGCGAGTTGTTGAACTTGCGTTATCATGACCTTGAAATGATTGAAGGACGGATAAATATACGCCGGCTTAAGAATGGATTCTCTACCGTTCATCCTCTGATGAGTGATGAATGCAAGGCGATTATGGAGTGGAACCAGGTCAGGGCGCAGTGGAAGCCTGCCGTGGATCCAGAGATTGTTTTTATCTCCCAACGCGGCACTCAGTTATCACGTGGCCAGGCATGGCGCATTATCCGTCAGGCCGGTGAACTGGCGGGCACGGCTACCCATACGCATCCCCATATGCTGCGTCATGCCTGCGGCTATGAATTGGCGGAAAGGGGCACCGATACCCGCCTGATCCAGGATTATCTAGGGCATCGTAACATCAGACATACTGTACGTTACACCGCCAGCAACGCGGCGCGCTTTGTCGGAATGTGGGATCGTAAGGGATTGGTTATGAAGGATTTAGTGGTAAAAAATCAGGCGCAAGATGAAACAATTGGGGCTAAACTGTTCCTAATTCTTAAACGAAAGATAAGCTTTTGCAATGCCTTGTATTAGAATTATCCTGATTTACATGTCATGCAACTGAAAAATAAGGTTATTTTTTTTCCTCCGTAAATTGCCATCCCCACCTCCTACGTTTTGGCCATTGCGCCAGCCCGCCGCGGTAAAATCCAAGATTACCTAGAAACACATATCCCCAGTAATTACAAAGCATTTAATTTCTTATTTTAAAGTTTAAATAATAAAAATAGTCAATTAATTCATTATTAATGTATTTACCGTTTTTTTATAGGGTGAGACAAAATAGCCCCAAATGTCTCATGTTGATGGCGAAAACTGAACGGAATAGGGAGGTCCGGCCGTGAGTAGCAATGAAGTCTGTGCGGTTGCCCGCCAGGGGAATCGACCTCCACACTTTTTCATGGTTATGAAACATTATGTGTTCAAAGGAAAATAGTATGAAAATCAAATCACTGGTTGCTGGTATTGCCGCAGTTCTTTCTCTGGCTGGCGTCGCTAATGCGGCAACGACTACCGTCAACGGTGGCCCAATCCATTTTAAAGGGGAAGTTGTTAATGCGGCTTGCGCCGTGGATGCCGGTTCTATTGGCCAGACTGTGCAATTGGGGCAGGTCAAAACGACTTCACTGGCTACCGCTGGAGATGTTAGCTCCTCTACCGGGTTCAATATCCAGCTGAATGATTGTGATTCTACCGTTGCAGCCCAGGCAGCTGTCGCTTTCAGCGGCACAGCGGTTAACGCTACCTATCCTACCGCTCTGGCCCTGCAAGGCTCTGCGGCGGGTAATGCAACCAACGTCGGCGTTCAGATCCTTGATCGCACCGGTACTGCGTTAGCGGTTGATGGCGCTACCTTCAGTGCGGCTACTACGCTCTCTGATGGCACCGTTATTGTTCCATTCCAGGCTCGTTATATCGCGACCGGCGTAGCCACTGCCGGTATTGCCAACGCTGATGCGACCTTCAAGGTGCAGTATCAGTAAGCTGAATTAGCTTATCAAGGATGATGATTACAACAGGCCAGGGAGGCCTGATTTTCAGCTACGGAGGCAAGGAGCGTGCGATGTGGAGAATGGGAGCGGGACTACTGCTAACCCTGCTGTTGGGGGGGGCGGCCGTTGCTGACGATCGTTGGGAGGAACAACCTCTTGGTGGCCTGATGCGTTTTCAGGGTGAAGTGATCGCTGAAACCTGTTCGGTGGAAATCGGAGATCGCAATTTGACGGTATCGATGGGGCATATCACCACCGACCGGTTTCGTCTGCCTGGCGATGAGGCCGATCCAGTCCCCTTTGATTTACATCTGCAGAACTGCACTACCGCGGTCAGCCGTAACGTGGGTGTGATGTTCCATGGCATGGCAGACAGCAATAATCCGCAGGTGCTTTCTGTTGGTGAAGGGCCAGGTGTCGCCTCTGGCGTAGCCGTGGCGCTGTTTGATGACAGAGGCCGATTTATTCCACTCAATACTGCACCGCGGTATTGGGTACCGTTGCTAGAGGGGCCGGTGACCCTGCATTTCGTAGCGAAATACCGTGCCACCGGACAGCCGGTGAACAATGGTTTGGCTAACGCTCAGGCATGGTTCGCACTGACTTATCAGTAGGCCTTGGCCGTGCAGTGTTATGGAGGTCAGATCCTGATGGAAGAGGTAAATGTGAGAACAATTTCGATGGTTGGAAAGGTGATGTCTGTGCTGCTGCTGTTGGCGGCGGGACAGGTGGGCATGGCTAACGCCGGAGTCGGCCTGGGCGCTACCCGGGTGATCTATCCTGCCGATCAAAAGCAGGTGACTCTGGGAGTCAGCAATAACGATGAGAAAAGTACCTATCTGATCCAATCCTGGGTAGAAAGCGCCGATGGTCAAAAAGATGGCCGGCTGATTATTACGCCCCCGTTGTATTTGATGCAGGGAAAAAAAGAGAACACGCTGCGCATTATTGATGCGACTAATCAAAGCTTGCCGAAGGATCGGGAAAGCCTGTTCTGGGTAAACGTCAAAGCGATACCCTCATTGGACAAATCACGCCAGGATGAGAACACCCTGCAATTGGCTATTACCAGCCGTATCAAACTGTTTTACCGCCCCAATGGGCTAAATATTGCGCCAGACAAGGCACCGGAGCAACTGCGCTTTAAACGTAGTGGCAAAGAGCTGACGATCGTCAATCCCACCCCCTATTTCATCACGCTGAGCGAATTGAATGCGGGTACGCGGCTGTTGGCAAACACCATGGTATCGCCTATGGGATCGACCAATGTGGCGCTCCCTGCCGATGCCGGCAGCTCGATTTCCTATCGGACTATCAACGATTACGGTGCCCAAACGCCGGCACTCAAGAGTGTGATGCAGTAAGGCCTGGAGCCGCCATCCACTTCATCAAGCTATAACCAGATAAATCAGGCAGCCGGGCGACCTGTATCGAACCGGAGGGATCATGCTATACCTGAAAAACGGCACGGAAAGTCGCAGAGTGATAAAAGATAACCACCAGGGTGCCCCCCTCTTAAAGCTGACTTTAACGCCTTTGGCCGTGATGCTGTGGGCGCTATGTGGTGTTGTATCGGCTCGCGCGGAAAATTACTTCAACCCTCGTTTTCTGTCTGACGATCCGGCGAAGGTGGCCGATCTGTCTGGGTTCGAAAAGGGGCTTGAGGCACCTCCGGGCATTTACCGCGTTGACATTTATATGAATGACGGGTTTATGTCCTCCCGGGATGTCTCTTTCCGGGCTGATACCGATAACAAGGCTTTGGTGCCTTGCCTGACTCGCAGCCAACTGGCCACTATGGGCGTCAATACCCGGGCGGTCCCAGGAATGGCCGTGTTGGCATCGGAAGCTTGCGTACCCTTAACCTCGCTGATCAAGGAAGCCTCCACTGATTTTGACGTAGGGCGGCAGCGTCTGTCCATCAGTGTTCCCCAGGCTTACATGGGCAACCTTGCCCGTGGTTATATCCCGCCTGATCAGTGGCAAAACGGCATCACGGCCGGGTTACTCAATTACAGCTTCTCCGGCAGTAATGTCCGTAACAGCCAGTCGAGCAACAGCAATTACGCCTTCCTTAACTTACAAAGCGGCGTGAATCTGGGGGCCTGGCGGCTGCGGGATAATACTACCTGGAGCTATACCAGCGGCGGCGGATCGAGTTCCAATCAAAACCGCTGGCAGCACGTCAATACCTATTTGCAGCGGGACATTGCGCCTTTGCAGAGTCGCCTGACGTTGGGTGACGGCTATACCTCCGGGGACGTTTTCGATGGCGTGAACTTCCGCGGCGTGCAGGTGGCGACGGATGACAATATGTTGCCAGACAGCCAGCGAGGGTTTGCTCCGGTGATCCACGGCATTGCCCGCGGCACCGCCAGGGTCACAATCAAGCAGAATGGGTTCGAGGTGTACCAAACCACGGTGCCGCCAGGCCCATTTACCATCGACGATCTGTCGGGATCGGGCAACGGCGGTGATTTGCAGGTCAGCATTCAGGAAGCCGATGGCACGGCTCAGGTATTTACCGTGCCCTATACCTCGGTACCGGGGCTGCTGCGCCAAGGGCATGTGAGATATGCAGTGATGGTGGGGCAGTATCGCAGCGGCAACGATCAGCAGGAGAAGCCCACCTTTGGCCAGGGCACCCTGATGTGGGGGCTGGCCGACGGCTGGACGCTGTCCGGCGGCACCCAGCTTGCCAATCGCTATCGTGCGTTCAACCTTGGGGTAGCTAAAAACCTGGGCATTTTCGGCGCCGTATCGTTTGACATCACCCAGGCACACGCCACCTTGCCGGATGACAGCACCCATCAGGGGCAGTCGCTGCGCTTCCTTTATAACAAAGCATTAAATGAGTGGGGCACCAACCTCCAACTGCTTGGTTACCGCTATTCCACCAGCGGCTATTACGCGCTGGCTGACACGACCTGGGGCCAGATGAGCGGCTACAGGGCAGCAACCGATGAAGGCATTGTCGAGCTGACTCCGAAACTCACCGATTACTACAACCTGGCCTACAACAAGCGTGGGCGGTTGCAGATGACGGTGACTCAGCAGGTTGGCGACAATGCGACCTTTTATCTGACCGGCAGCCACCAGACTTATTGGGGGATCGGTAAGGCGGATGAACAGCTGCAGGCCGGTTACAGCGGCACGCTGGAGGATATCACTTACACCCTCAGCTACAGCCTGACCAAAAATGCCTGGCAGGACGGACGCGACAATATGCTGGCCTTCAACATCAGCATCCCGTTCAGCCATTGGCTGCGTTCCGACAGCCAGTCCGCTTTCAACCGTTCCAGCGTCAGCTACAGCATGTCTGACGATCTGAGCGGCAGGATGACCAATCAGGCTGGGGTGTATGGCACGTTACTGGAGGATAACAACCTGAGTTACAACGTGCAGGCCGGTTACGCCGGAGGCGGAACGGGCACTTCAGGCGGGACGGGTAACACATCGCTGAACTATCGAGGGGCTTCTGGCAACGCCAACGTGGGTTACAGCCGCAGCAGCGGTACCAGCCAACTGTATTACGGGCTGAGCGG
>NZ_JBKJYW010000295.1:0-5788 GCF_046715635.1 Serratia sp. (in: enterobacteria) | reverse complement strand
GTGCGTACCACGCTGGAGCTGGGGGGGAAGAATGCTGCCGCGTTTCTGGCGGACGTCTCGGTCGACAAGATGGTCGATGGCATTATCGAAGCGGGTTACCTGAATCAGGGACAGATCTGCGCCGCTGCGGAACGTTTCTACCTGCCTGCCAGCCATATAGACGAGGTGCTGGCAAAACTGACGCAGCGCTTGGCAGCCATGAAGGTGGGTTCACCGCTGGATGAGAGTACCGAAGTGGGGCCATTGGCCAACGAGGCACATTACCGCAAGGTCTTGGCGCTGTTTGACAAGGCACGGGCTGATGGCAGCCAAATCGTCTGCGGTGGTCAGGCATTAGCTGGGCCAGGCTTCTTCGTTGCGCCGACGGCGATCCGCGCTAACGGGCCGCATGATGCGTTAATGCGTGAGGAAACCTTTGGCCCGGTGGGGACTTTCCTGGCCTATGAGGATGAAGAGCAGATGATCGCCATGATCAACGATTCGCCTTATGGCCTGGCCGCCAGCCTGTGGACCAACGATCTCAGCAAGGCGATGCGCATGATCCCGCAGATTGAAGTGGGTACCTTGTGGATCAACATGCACACCTTCCTCGATCCGGCGTTGCCGTTCGGTGGGGTGAAATCGTCGGGGATAGGTAGAGAGTTCGGCAGCGCGTTTATCGAGCATTATACCGAGTTGAAATCGGTGATGGTTCGATATTAATTAATCACCGCCTATACCCTATGAATTTCAAGTTGCAGCTAGGCGCCAAGCTCACTTATCCCCAGGAGCTTACTATTGTAAGTGACTGGGGTAAGTGAGTGCAGGTAACAACGCTGCAGCTTGAAAGGCGACGGGTATACGGGGATCAGTCTTCGTCGAAGCCTGAGTTGAACAGCTCAATCACCGCTGCCAGCGCCTGTACTTCCTGCGGCCCGGTAGCTTCAATTTCGATCTGGCGGCCCTGGGCGGAATCCAGCATCAACAGCGCGATCACGCTGCTGGCTTCCGCTTCGGTGCCGCTGTCATTACGTAGCAGCACTTCAGCATCAAAACTCTGCACCAGCTCAAACAGCTTCATCGCCGGGCGTGCATGCATGCCCAGCTTGTTCTTGATCTCAACCGTCTGCTTGACCGTCATTGTTGTTTACGCTTTTCCAGTGTGCGGTGTCGTGATTGCACGTTCTTGCCGCGTGAACGGAAATAATCCGCCAACTGTTCAGCCACGTACACCGAACGGTGCTTACCGCCGGTACAACCAATGGCAACGGTCAGATAGCTGCGGTTATTGGTCTCCAGCATCGGCAGCCACTGTTCCAGATAGCTACGCGTCTGGTAGATGAAGTTGTGCACTTCGGTGTGGCGATCGAGGAACGAGGCCACGGGCTTATCCAGGCCGGTCATCGGGCGCAGTTTAGGATCCCAGTGCGGGTTGGGCAGGAAACGTACGTCGAACACGTAATCGGCATCGATAGGAATACCGTGCTTGAAGCCGAAGGATTCAAACACCATCGTCAGCTCGCGCTCGCGTTTGCCCAACAGGCGGGTACGCAGCATTTCCGCCAGCTCGTGCACCGACATTTCTGAGGTATCGATGATCAGATCGGCACGGGAACGCAGGGGCTCAAGCAGATCGCTTTCTTCATCGATCGCGCTTTCCAGCGACAGGTTCTTGGCGGAGAGGGGATGCAGGCGACGGGTGTCGCTGTAACGGCGGATCAGGGTGTTGCGATCGGCATCAAGGAACAGCAGTTGCGGCGTAAAACTCTCCGGCAGCTGGGTCATTGCATATTCAAACACTTCCGGCGATTCCGGCATGTTACGGACGTCGATGCTTACCGCAGCGGAGCTATTGCGTTCGGCCAGCGTCTGGGCCAGCTGTGGCAACAACACCACGGGCAGGTTATCAACGCAGTAAAAACCCATGTCTTCCAACGCCCGCAAGGCGACGGATTTCCCTGAACCGGAACGGCCGCTGACAATCATCAGCACCATGTGGTAACTCCCCTGGCATCTCAATGGCGTTCATCGCCACCGTTAGGATCTATTATCCGGGCCACGGCCCGGATATATCATAAGTAAAACAGTAGCGTTTTCATGGCTGAAAGTCACGCCAGCCGATAGTTACTCGGTGATGATCTGGTACAGTTCCTCGTCGCTTTGCGCTGCGCGCAGGCGGCGGCATACGGTTTTGTCGGCCAGCCGTTTGGCAACCAGCGACAGCGTATGCAGATGAGTTTTACATTGATCCGCCGGGACCAGCAAGGCGAACAGCAGATCGACCGGTTGATTATCGATGGCATCAAAGGCAATAGGTTGCTCAAGGCGGATAAACACGCCAACGGCCCGCAAAGTGTCCTCTTCCAGTTTGCCGTGTGGGATTGCAATACCGTTGCCGATACCGGTACTGCCCATACGTTCCCGGGTGAGCACTGCGTCAAACACCACCTGCGAAGGTAGGTTTAGCTGCTTGGCCGCCAGCTCGCTGATAATTTCCAAAGCCCGTTTCTTGCTGGTGCAGTGTACCGAGCTTCTGGTGCACTCGATGTTTAACACCGAGCTTAATTGCATTATTTCGTTGTTCATCTCATCTTCACTTAAAACCGCGTCCTGTCGCTTTATTGCCAGCCTGCTTTACCATTGGCAAGTAGACTGGCACTGATAACCTTCATGAAACGGTTTTTCGCCTGTTTAACCCTGATGGCTTATCGGCGCATGCCCTTACAGGTGACGCGCCGAGGGTTGCCGTGTAGCCAATACGACTACGATGTGGGCCATTACGCTTCGCATAACGGCCCAGAATGTCAGTGTTGCTTTAGTTTGTCTTTATGTTTGTTCAATTGACGCGCCAGTTTGTCGATCAGGCAGTCAATTGCGGCATACATATCTTCTTTTTCCGAGGTGGCGTGCAACTCGCCGCCATTCACATGCACCGTTGCTTCCGCAATCTGCTGCACTTTTTCCACACTGAGTACGACATATACCTGGTTAATGCGGTCAAAATACTGCTCGAGTTTGGCAAACTTGGTGTTGACGAACTCACGCATTGGTTCGGTGACTTCGATGTGGTGTCCGGTAATGTTGAGCTGCATAATGTCTTCCTTCTCTATAGAGGTCAAACCAACTGTTTACGCTGGTTGGACGGCGGGATGGACAAAGACTCTCGGTACTTGGCGACGGTGCGCCGTGCCACCATGATCCCCTGATCGGAAAGCAGGGTGGTCAGCTTGCTGTCGCTAAGCGGTTTGGCAGGATTTTCCGCCGCGATCAATTTCTTCACTAACGCCCGGATCGCCGTAGAGGAGGCTTCGCCACCGCTGTCGGTATTCACATGGCTGGAGAAGAAATACTTCAATTCGAAAATACCACGTGGGCTGTGCAGGAACTTCTGCGTCGTCACGCGCGAGATTGTCGACTCATGCATTTCCACGGCCTGGGCGATATCTGCCAACACCATGGGCTTCATAAATTCTGCACCCTGTTCAAAGAACGCTTCCTGCTGTTCGACAATACAGCGGGTCACCTTGAGCAGCGTGTCGTTGCGGCTTTCCAGGCTTTTGATCAGCCACTTCGCTTCCTGCAAATTGCTGCGGATATACTGGCCGTCGGCATCGTTGCGCACCGTGTTACCCAGTGCCGCATATTGCTGGTTGATTTTCAGCCGTGGGATGCTGTCCGCATTAAGCTCTACCACCCACTTATCCTGCACCTTGCGTACCAGCACGTCCGGGATCACATACTCTGACTCCCCGGTATTGATCGACTGCCCAGGGCGCGGATCCAGCGAGTGGATCAACACCATCGCTTCTTTCAGTGTATCTTCTTTTAAGCGAGTTGTTCGCATCAGGCTGCGAAAGTCGTGGTTGGCCAGCAAATCCAGATGTTCGCTGACGATCAGGCGGGCTTCAGCCAGATAGGGCGTGTCTTTGGTATACTGGGAAAGCTGGATCAACAGGCAGTCACGCAGATCGCGCGCCGCGACGCCGACCGGATCAAAACGCTGTACGCGCTTCAATACCGCTTCGACCTCGTCCATCGTCACGTTATCGTCACCCATACTTTCCAGAATGTCTTCCAGCGGCACGGTGAGATAGCCAGTGTCATCGACGGCGTCGACGATTGAGGTGGCGATGGCGGCATCGGTGTCAGAGAACGGCGTCAGATCCACTTGCCACATCAGGTAGTCCTGCAGCGTTTGCGTGGTTTCGCCCTGATAGACCGGCAGTTCGTCATCACTATAGTCGGTACCGGTGCCGGAAGGGGTACCGGCGGTATAGATCTCATCCCAGGTGGCATCCAGAGGCAGCTCTTCGGGCATGTCCTTCTGTTCCAGCGCTTCGCGGGTGTCCAGCCCTTCGGTCTCGACGCTTTCCTTGGTATCGATCTCTTCGTGCTCATCTTCGGTCTGTTCAAGCAGCGGGTTGCTCTCTAGCGCCAGTTGGATCTCCTGCTGGAGTTCAAGCGTGGACAACTGCAACAGGCGGATTGCCTGCTGAAGTTGGGGGGTCATGGCCAGTTGCTGGCTGAGCCTGAGTTGCAAACCTTGCTTCATAATCTTCTGCTACTTCCGTTAACGGCGGCCTGTTGGGCCTGCCGCTGGAACCTATAGGCGGAACTCTTCGCCCAGATAAACGCGTTTCACCTGCTCATCGGCCAGAATGGCGTCCGGTGTGCCGTGGGCAATCAGCTTGCCCTGGCTGACGATATAGGCGCGTTCACACACGTCCAGCGTCTCGCGCACGTTATGATCGGTGATCAGCACGCCAAGGCCACTGTCACGCAGGTGCTCGATGATTTTCTTGATATCGATAACGGAAATCGGGTCAACCCCGGCGAAAGGTTCATCCAGCAGGATAAATTTCGGGTTGGCGGCCAACGCACGGGCAATCTCCACGCGGCGGCGTTCACCACCGGAAAGCGATTGGCCCAGGTTGTCACGCAGGTGGGAGATATGAAACTCTTCCATCAGCTCGATAGCCCGATCGTTGCGCTGCTCACTGGTGAGATCGTTACGGATCTCCAGCACTGCCATCAGGTTGTCGTAAACACTCAGGCGGCGGAAGATCGAGGCTTCCTGCGGCAGGTAGCCGATACCGCGGCGTGCGCGGGCGTGCAGCGGCAGAATACTGATATCTTCGTCATCGATCACGATGCGTCCGGCGTCGCGCTGAACGATGCCAACCACCATGTAGAAAGTGGTGGTCTTACCGGCCCCGTTTGGCCCCAGTAGGCCGACGATCTCGCCAGATTTCACTTTCAGGCTCACGTCTTCAACGACTTTGCGGCCTTTGTAGGCTTTCGCCAGGTTTTCTGCGATGAGTGTTGCCATAAGTAATTAGTTACTCTTCTTTTGACCGTTTTTGTCTTGCAACTGTGATGGCACCAGAACCGTGGTCACGCGTTTGCCTTTATCGCTGAACGCCTGCATCTGCTGCTGTGGCACCAGATAGGTAATACGGTCGCCCTTCACGTTGCTGTCGAGCTGTTCCAGATAGGCGTTGCCGGTGAGGGTGATCAGCTGCGTCGCGACATCGTAACGAACTTTCTGCGCATGGCCTTTCACCGGCTTGCCGTTGTCCTGCATTTGGTAGAAGGTTACCGGATTGCCGAACGCTTCAATATAGGTTTTGTTCTGATCGCCACCTGGGCGCGTGACCACGACCTTGTCGGCCTTGATCTCGATGGTGCCCTGCTTGATCACCACGTTGTCGGTAAAGGTGCTGACGTTGCTCTGCATATCCAGCGACTGTTTCAGCGAGTCGATACTTACCGGTTGGTCAGAGTCGGATTTCAACGCCAATGCGGGGGA
>NZ_JBKJYW010000294.1:0-4752 GCF_046715635.1 Serratia sp. (in: enterobacteria) | reverse complement strand
AACACCGGCATTGTGGTTGATATGTCGCGCTACATGAACCGCATTCTGGACATTAATGTCGAGCAAGGTTGGGTGCGGGTCGAAGCTGGGGTGATTAAAGACCAGCTCAACCAGTATTTGCGACCGTTCGGCTATTTCTTCGCTCCGGAGCTTTCCACCAGCAATCGTGCCACCCTTGGCGGTATGATCAATACCGACGCTTCTGGCCAGGGTTCGCTGGTGTACGGCAAAACCTCAGACCATGTGCTGGGGCTGCGGGCGGTGTTGCTGGGGGGCGAAATGATCGACACCCGCGCCATGCCGACGCCGCTGGCGGAAACGATTGCTCTGGAAGACACGCCAGAAGGGCGGATCTACCACACCGTGCTGAACCGTTGCCGCGAGCAACGGGCGCTGATCCTGGAGAAATTCCCCAAGCTTAACCGCTTCCTCACCGGCTACGATCTGCGCCACGTGTTGAGCGACGATCTGCAAACCTTCGATCTGACACGCATTTTTACCGGTGCCGAAGGGACCTTGGCCTTTATCACCGAAGCGCGGCTGGATATCACGCCGCTGCCGAAGGTACGGCGGCTGGTTAACGTCAAATATGATTCTTTCGATTCGGCCTTGCGCAATGCGCCCTTTATGGTGGAAGCCAAGGCGCTGTCGGTGGAAACCATCGACTCCAAGGTGCTGAATCTGGCCCGTGAAGATATCGTCTGGCACTCGGTCAGTGAACTGATCACCAACGTGCCGGATAAAGAGATGCTCGGGCTGAACATCGTTGAGTTTGCCGGTGACGATAAGGAACTGATCGACGGCCAGATGGAAGCGTTGTGTGAGCGTCTGGACGATCTGATCTCCGAGCAACAGGCTGGGGTGATCGGCTATCAGATTTGCGGCGATCTGACCGGCATTGAACGCATCTACAATATGCGCAAAAAGGCGGTTGGGCTGCTGGGTAACGCCAAAGGGCAGGCCAAACCCATCCCGTTTGCTGAAGATACCTGCGTGCCGCCGCAGCATCTGGCCGATTACATTACCGAATTCCGCCAACTGTTAGATAGCCATAACCTGAGCTATGGCATGTTCGGCCACGTGGATGCCGGAGTGCTGCACGTGCGCCCGGCGTTGGATATGTGCGATCCCCAGCAAGAAGTGCTGATGAAGCAGATCTCTGACCAGGTGGTGGCGTTAACCGCGAAATACGGTGGCTTGCTGTGGGGGGAACACGGTAAAGGCTTCCGGGCGGAGTACAGCCCGGCGTTCTTCGGCGAAGAACTCTACGAAGAACTGCGCCGCATCAAGGCCGCATTTGATCCGCTCAATCGCCTCAACCCGGGTAAGATCTGCCCGCCGCTGGGCGTTGATGCCGTTATGATGAAGGTGGATGCGGTGAAACGCGGCACGCTAGATCGCCGCATTCCCATCGATGTCCGTACCTCGTTCCGAGGTGCGATGGAGTGTAACGGCAACGGGCTCTGTTTCAACTTTGACGTACACAGCCCGATGTGCCCGTCGATGAAGATCACCGCGAATCGGATCCACTCGCCGAAAGGCCGTGCGGCCCTGGTGCGTGAATGGTTACGGTTACTGGCAGAGCAGGGCGTGGACCCTGTCGCGCTGGAAAAACAATTGCCGCAGCAGCGCCTCAGCTTCCGCACTCTGGTTGAGAAAACCCGTAATAGCTGGCATGCAGGCAAGGGCGAGTATGACTTCTCCCATGAGGTCAAAGAGGCGATGTCGGGTTGCCTGGCCTGTAAAGCCTGTTCGACCCAGTGCCCGATCAAGATCGACGTGCCGGGCTTCCGTTCGCGCTTCCTGCAGCTTTATCACACCCGCTATCTGCGCCCGATGCGTGACTACATGGTTGCTGGCGTCGAGAGCTATACCCCGTTGATGGCCAAAGCGCCGAAGGTGTTCAACTTCTTCTTCAAGCAGCCTTGGGTGCGCGAACTGAGCCGCAACAGCATCGGCATGGTGGATTTACCGCTGCTTTCCAGCCCAACGTTACGCCAGCAGCTTTCTGGTCATAGCGCGTTCAGCATGACGCTTGAACAGCTGGAGGCATTGGGCGCAAGCCAGCGCGAGCAGCATGTGCTGGTGGTGCAGGATCCGTTTACCAGCTATTACGATGCTCAGGTCGTGGCAGATTTTGTGCGGCTGGTGGAAAAGCTGGGCTACAAGCCGCTGCTGTTGCCATTCTCACCAAACGGTAAGGCGCAGCATATCAAAGGCTTCCTGACGCGCTTTGCCAAAACGGCGCGCAAGACCGCGGACTTCCTCAACCGGGTAGCCAAACTTGGGATGCCGATGGTAGGCGTCGATCCGGCGCTGGTGCTGTGTTATCGCGACGAGTATCAGGAAATTCTCGGGGACGAACGGGGTAATTTCCAGGTGCAACTGGTTCATGAATGGTTGCAAAAATTATTGGCAGAACGTGCGGAACAGCCTGCCACCGGGGAAGCCTGGTATCTGTTTGGCCACTGCACCGAAACCACCGCCTTACCGGCAAGTTCCCAGCAGTGGGCTGCCATCTTTGCCCGTTTTGGTGCCAAATTGGAAAACGTCAGCGTGGGCTGCTGCGGCATGGCGGGCACTTACGGTCACGAAGCCAAGAATCTGCAAAATTCCCTGGGGATATATGAGCTATCATGGCATCAGGCGCTACAACGTTTGCCAAGGCAACGCTGTCTGGCGACCGGTTATTCTTGCCGCAGCCAGGTAAAACGCATTGAAGGCAATGGCGTGCGGCATCCATTACAGGCACTTCTGGAGATGATTGCGTGAAGCTGTGGAAACGTGAAACAACGCTGGAACAACTCAACCAAAGCGGCGAAGGATGCATGGTAGCCCATGTAGGCATTCAGTTCACCCGTTTGGAAGAGGACTATTTAGAGGCGGTGATGCCCGTCGATCACCGCACGACCCAGCCGTTTGGCCTGTTGCACGGTGGGGCTTCGGTGGTGCTGGCCGAATCGATGGGCTCAATGGCCGGTTATCTGTGTACCGAAGGGGAACAAAAGGTGGTGGGGTTGGAGATTAACGCTAACCACCTGCGCGCGGTATTTAAAGGGCAGGTGCGCGGGGTTTGTCGTGCGTTGCACGCTGGCCGCCGCAATCAGGTCTGGCAGATTGAAATCTTCGACGATCGCGATCGCCTGTGCTGTACCTCGCGGCTGACCACGGCAGTATTGGAGTAACACCAACCCCGCAGGTTTTCCCCCTGCGGGGCAAACGTTACAGCTGGAACGGTACCCGTTTCACAAAATCCTTCTGAAAAGCGGTAGCCTTATCCCAGCCGCCTTCCATCGAATATTTCTGGCAAATCAGCGTTAGCGTGTGCCGGGCAAAATGATAGCACTGCACGCGGAACAACTGGCAGCGCTGGGGATTGTTGATCTCGACGATCAGCCGGTTGTGCAGTTTGCTCAACGCATGCAGATAGCTTTCATCATCGCCATTCTCCAGGCACAAATTCGCCATGCCAAGACTAACGCCGTTGTAACGCTTCAGATGATTGATGTTGCATTCCGGCCGCTGTAGCGCCGCTTCCGCCATATAGAAATCCACCGTGACGTCACGGATGTTGAATTTGTACTCATCAATTTTGCCCAGCAGCCACGCATTCATCGAGATAGCCATAGGTCCACGCCCAATCAAAGCTTAATGATAATCATTATCATATTTGCTGCTGTGGCGATGATCAATGCTCCCCGGCGATTTTTTTCTGTTGTGGGTCATTTGACCCCCCGCGGGCTAAAAACACGCGAGCGACTAGACTTAAAGCAGGGAAAGGCATTTTTCAGACAGACAAGATGCAGAAATAGGTATTTTCTATGAATGTTTAAAACAGTCGGCTTATCTGGCGTTATAACCTTGTCAGGTCTGCGGGATAAGCCGTACGGGATATGATGAATTATAGTTAATTCAGCAGGATAAAAATTATCCCTGACTCTATTTCGCCTGGATGCGCCATCGGTTTAACGTACTAACGAGCGTCATTCCGGGCGTTTGGTAAATACCCCCGCAAAACAAACGGTTGAAGTGATAATCATTATCACTAACATAGGCGGTAAGCCAGATTGGCGGTGGTAGAACACGAATGTGAGGTAGGCCATATGCATACGGCAGATGTTGGTACTTTTTCCTTGGCAGACAACGTCTGGCAAGGCATTTCGCTGAGCGACAGCGCGGTGAAACAGATAATCAGACTCATGCAGCAGGATGCGCAGGTGAAAGGGCTGCAGCTCGGCGTCAAACAATCCGGCTGTGCGGGCTTTGCCTACGTTCTGGATTTGACCCGCGAACCGGCCAGCGACGATCTGATGTTCGAACGCGATGGGGCAAAACTGTTCGTGCCGCTCAAAGCGATGCCGTTTATCGATGGCACCACGGTAGATTTTGTTCGGGAAGGGCTGAATCAGATGTTCAAATTTAACAACCCTAAAGCTCAGAACGCCTGCGGGTGCGGTGAGAGCTTTGGCGTTTAAGCGATGCAATCAACATGACACGAAGCAACGTAGAAACAGCGAAAGACGTACCGGCTTGGGTCAGCGAAGGTCGCTACAAGGAAGGATTCTTTACCCAACTGGCCACCGATGAGTTGGCCAAAGGTATTAACGAAGAGGTGGTGCGCGCCATCTCGGCCAAGCGTAACGAGCCCGAGTGGATGCTGGAATTCCGCCTGGAGGCTTACCGTGCCTGGTTACAAATGGAAGAGCCACACTGGCTGAAAGCCAACTACGACAAGCTGAACTATCAGGATTA
>NZ_JBKJYW010000293.1:0-35649 GCF_046715635.1 Serratia sp. (in: enterobacteria) | reverse complement strand
ATATGGGTATTCTTTGGCACCGGTGATAAAGGTTTTTTGCCCGTTCAGATACACCTTGCCGTTTTTACGGGTGTAGGTGGTGGTCGCGGCGCTATTGTCCGAGCCTGCGCCCGGTTCGGTCAGGGCCAGCGCATAGGCCGGATCTCCGGTAGCCAGCGTGCTTTCTGCCGTCTTGCGCAGCTGTTCGGCCGAACCGAAACGACGCATGCTGTGAATACACTGGCCGTTGGTGATCAGAAACGCCGGTGCGCCACATTTGGAGACTTCCATCAGCGCCAGCATCTGGGTGACATAGTCCGCCGGAATGCCACCGAATTCTTCCGGCACACCTAACAGAGAAATACCGCTATCGGCGAGCGCGCGCATAAACTCGGTAGGGTAGGTTGAGGTCTGATCGCAGGTGCGGAAATACTCCTCCGAAAAGTTATTGCCGATCAGTTCCCGAATACTGGCAAGCAACAGTTCCTGCTCTTCAGTTAAAGAAAAGTCCATAGCCTTACTCCTTTTAATATACCGCTTCAGGTAAAGTGAAACCCATGACGCCGTCGATAAACAGTCTTTCGTCCATCAGTTTCAGCTGTGGGGAAATAACCGGGGCGAAATCCATTTTTGCCAGAATGTCTTTTTCCAGATCGACACCGGGGGCAATTTCAACCAAGTGCAGGCCATCTGCTTTGAGAGTAAAGACGGCGCGTTCGGTGATGTAGCGCACGTCTAATCCCCGCTCGAGCGCGATTTTGCCGCTAAAGGTGATTTCTGGTAATTGCTTGACGAATTTGTTGATCCGTCCTTCCTGCACAATATTCAGCTGGCCGTCGGCGACCTCGGTTTTTAAACTGCCGGCGGTGAGGGTGCCGCAGAACACAATCTTTTTCGACGTCGCGCTGATATCGATAAAGCCACCGGTCCCCATGATTTTGCCGTTGAATTTATGCACGCCAACGTTACCCTGTTGATCCACTTCGGCAAAGCTCAGGTAACAGACGTCCAATCCACCGCCGTGGTAGAAATCAAACTGGGAGGTCATATCCAGGACGGCACGGGTGTTGACGTTTGCGCCGAAGGCCACGCCCTGGGAGGTAATGCCGCCGATGGGGCCAGTTTCGACCGTTAGCACGAAATCATCGGCACACCCTTCTTCGCGGGCGACCAGGCCGATGCCGTCGGCAATGCCCACCCCGACGTTGCCCACTGCCCCTTTACGCATCTCAAATAGCGCACGTCGCGCCACCAGTTTGCGTTGGTTAAGGGGCAGGGCGATTTGGGTGCTGTCATCGAGCACGAAATCGCCGGAAATAAAGCGGTTTACCGGGGCGCCGCCATACAGCTGCGTCTGCTGTGGATCGACCACCACGATATCAACCAGATAGCCAGGGATACGCACCGATTTAGGGTGCAGCGTCGCCTTCTTGACCATCTTTTGCACCTGCATCATCACGATGCCGCCGTTGTTGTGCACCGCCTGGGCAATCACCAGCGCATCCAGATACATCACCTCATCTTCGAACGAGGCATAGCCTTCGCTGTCGCAGGTGGTGGCGCGAATAAAGGCGACGTTGGGCGCAATGGCCTTGTAGTAGAGATATTCCTGGTTATCGATCTCGATCAGCTTGATGAGATCTTCTGTGGTCACCTCATTGAGTTTGCCGCCTTGTTGACGCGGGTCGACGAAGGTACCAATACCGATATCGGTTAAAATTCCCGGCTGGTGCGCCGCTGCGGCCCGTAGGGTCTGGGTTAACACGCCTTGGGGATAGTTGTAGGCCGCAATCTTGTTCTGCTCGGCCAGATCGGAGATGCGTGGGGATTGCCCCCAATGCCCGCACAGCGCCCACTTCACCAGCCCAACCTGTGCCAGCGGGCTGATGCCGCGATCGGCTCGGTCACCTAACCCTGTCGGGCTGATTAATGACAGGTCACGCGGGGTTTGCGTGGTTTGATATTTTTCTGCCAGCGCGGTAATTAAAGTGGTGGCCTCCAGAATACCGCCACCGGCCCCTAATACGCACAAGGTGGCTTCGTCAGGAATATAATTTACCGCCTCTTGTGCCGATAATACCGGGACTCTGCCATTAATTCTTTTCGGTTTTACCAGATCCATAACCACTCCTGTTGATGACCGATGCATTTATTTTATTTTGCGGGGCAATCAAGCCCACGCGCAGGCGTGCGGATGCCGCAGCCAAGCCGCAGAGTTGATTGCTGTATTAATAACGTTTGTCAGTTAAGGCGATTGATGCACCTATTTCTTTGCTTAACTAACCCCTATTAGCGTTCCAATATTTATTGAACGGGAATACTATTATTCCCGCCGATAGTGATATCAATACGCCGCTGAATTAATGCAGTATCGTTAATATAGTGCGTAAATCCGTGACGGAGATTTGCCCAGGCGCGGAGGCTTTCTTGACCGCGCCAAAGGTGGCCGCAGAGCCAAAGGTTTCGCCCGCTAGCCGGGAGATAATGCCGGTTTTGGCCATCGACATGGTGATGATCGGCCCGTTGGCATGCTTCTCGTGCATTTCCAGCGTCGCGGCCAGCAGCGTCAATACGTCACTTTTGCTTTGCGGCATCAGGGCGATTTTTGGAATATCGGCTCCCAGCTCCTGCATTTTGCACAGGCGTTGGACGATTTCCTCCTGCGGCGGCGTTTTATGGAAATCATGATTCGACATGATGACTTTGACGTTGTTGGCGTGGGCATGGGCCACGGCCTCTTTGACCAGATCGTCACCGGTAAACAGTTCCAGATCGATCATATCGACCAGGCCGCTGTCCACCGCCGCCAGATTGAGCGCGATATAGGCCTGTGGGGGCAACGCCTGCTCACCGCCTTCCTGGGCGCTGCGGAAGGTAAACAGCAGCGGCTTGTCGGCAATGATCGCTTTGATCTGATGAGCGGCGGCTAGCACGTTGCTGAGCGTGGCGACATCCTCAAAATGATCGACGCGCCACTCCAGAATATCGAAATCGGCGTGGCGATAATCCTGCGCTTCGGCCACCACACTAGGGATATCTTTACCCATCAGCGAGACAATGATTTTTGGCGCGCCTTCGCCGAACACAATGTTTTTTACGGTTATGGTTTTCATTTTGACCTTTTGCATGCTTTTTTGCCGCAATCAATAAGGTGGTGATCTAAGCTCATCACCACGCGCTACGGGAATGCTACGCCTCGAATCCCATCACCTGCTTAACGTATTCCAGTGGGAAATCCTTGCCAGTCCACAGCTTGAACTGTTCGGCGCCTTGCCATAACAACATGCCGTAACCGTCCACCGTTTTGCAACCCGCCTGTTGGGCCATTTGCAGCAACTTGGTCATGTGCGGGTTATACACGCACTCCGTCACCAGCAGTTCCGGCCGCAACATGGCGATGTCGCTGACAATGCTCTCGTTTTCCAGCGGTTTCATCCCGACTTTGGTGCCGTTAGTCAGGATATCCGCGCTGGCGATGGCGCTGGCAAACGCTTGCTGGTCTGCCAGATCGGTCACGGTTACCTTGCAGTCGGTGTTGTCGTTGACCCGTTCGGCAAAGGCGAGCGCCTGATCAAAGAACTCGTCCTTACGATTAAACAGTTTGATCTCTTTGATGCCTTCAACGGCCGCCTGTGCGCCGATAGCGGTAGATGCGCCACCCGCGCCGACTAGCACCATGGTTTTGCCCTTGATATCAAAACCGGTTTCCTTGATGGCCCGAATATGCCCGGTACCGTCGGTGTTATAGCCGCGCAGGTAGCCGTCGTCGTTGACTATGGTATTGATGGCGCCAACCAGTTTGGCCGCAGGCGTTAGCTCATCAACATACTGACAGGCAAACTGCTTGTTAGGCATTGAGACGCCGGTGCCGCGCATTTTTAACGCCTTAAGCCCTTCAATCGCGCTGGCGAAGGTGGTGGTGTCGACTTCGAAAGCCATATAGGTAAAAGGTAGCCCGACTTTATCCAACGCTTTGTTTTGCATCTCTGGTGATAAGCTGTGTCTGATCGGATAGGCCATCAGCCCGATAAGTTCATATTTTGCGGTAACTTCCATTCTAAACTCCTTGTCTAACCATGATCATGTGGGGCGCAAGCCTGCGTAATCGCTGCTTGGGGTTATTGGAAAAAGCGCTCACCCAATCGCAGGTCACTTTGCGGAACTTTGAATACTTGGTAGTAGCGAATGAAGACGATGATGGCGGTAACCAATGCCAGCAGGGCAAAGGCAATATCCAGCAGGATGATGTATTGCAAGCCAATGTTGGAGAGATAACCGGTAATCAATGGGATCAAGAAGTTGGCTAACCCGCCCATCATCATATAAACGCTGGTGACCTTGGCTTTGCTTTTCGGGAAAAACTCCGACATGACAGAAACGCCAAGCTGCAATATCCCCCCGGCGGCAGAGAAACCAATCGCAAAGGCGCCAAGGTTACACACCAGCGGTGAGGGATACAGATAGATAATGGTTGCCGCGATCACCGATACACCGGCGTTAAACACGTTGGCCCACACCGGGCGCACGGTGCTTTTTAACAGCAGGGCAAAGATAAACACGCACATCAGCGAGCCAAGGCTATACCAGGAGATGGTTTTCAGCGCATCGGCCTCCGCCATACCGGCAAATGCCATCGCGTATTTCGGCATCCAGACCACAATGACATAGAAAGTAGAGAATGCGGCCACGCCGAAGATCACGGAGGAAACGCCTTCCAACCAGGCCAGCGGCTTGGTGTTCATCTGCGGCAATTCTTTGGCCACGGAGGCATCAACCAGCTGGCTGGGGAACTTGCTTTTTAGCAGCAGCAAGGTGATCAGGACGAACAGGATCCCCGGGATGACCATCGCGTAGCCGTACCAGATGTGGCTGACCAGCAGGTAGCTGACCAACATCGGATAGAACATCTGGCCGAAAGAGACCATGGCCTTCACCAGGATCACCGCCGAGCCGGAAGTCTTGGGATAACTCTCCATCAGGGCAGGGTAGCCGCCGGTATCGAGCGCCGCATTGGCAACGCCAACGCACACCGCCAGGCCAAAGGCGACGATCAGATTAGGGCTGGCCGGGATGCCAAAGAAGAACAGAATATACAGGGCGACGCCGATCAAAATGGCGGCGCGGCGGCCAAACTTATCCGAGATTACGCCAAAGAACAGAATGCTGACCAGTCGGCCAAGGCCAATGCCGGATATCAGGTAGGCAATGCCCGCGTTGTCGGTGCCGAATTTCTCGGCCAGTGGCGTCATGTTTTGCGCCAGCGTGATGACGCTGGCACCGTGGAGAAAATAACTCAAATAGATACTGATGACCGCTAACAAAAATGGCGCTTTGAAGGCCTTGCTCTGGCTCATACTGTTCTCCGCTTGTCGCTAATTTATTACGTTTTTGGATCCAGGGGATGTGTTGTTCTGTTGGCCTTTCTTTTTAATCAATCATTAATCATTGCGGGAAAGTACTGGGTGAAAACATCCCGATAAGTCACACTGCGGTAAATAACTTGGGTCATGGATAACCGCCAATACATCGGCAACCTGACGTGTGCTGAGTATAGGTAATGCCTCAGATGATAAATACGTAATATGCCGTTTTAGTTTTCAACTTTATTGCAGGGAAAGATGCTGAGGTGGAGTTTGATGGTGTTGCCGAATTGTGCCGATATTTCGCCTGGTCATTTGGGTACAGAAGGCTGCTATCGGGTGTTTGCTGTTTAGGCGTTGTAAACGCCAGTAGCCATTAACAAGCTATTTACTTTGCCAAGGGATCAGCCGCTGACGAAATACTGTCTCATATTGCACAGGGTTATAATAATATTGTATGTGGCGCTGCTTGCTGGAATAAAGCTAGGTTTTTGTATCTAAATAATGCCCCCTCTTCCAAAAGGAGAGGGGACCGATCGAGTCCGTAATGAGTTGTGGAAACTGTACCTGACCACGGCACTGGATCAGCTCCCTCTCCTTGGGGAGAGGGTTGGGGTGAGGGAGATACAGCATAAGAAAGTTAACAGTCAGAGAAGGTAATTTGGCGGGTTCAACTGACCATCTGCACCATCTTAAGGGGACGGTTAGCCTCTTTATGGCTACGGTAGCCAATAAACAGCGCCAACAGAAAACCACAGGCCGCGATACCGGTATCGAACCACATAATGTTGGCGATACTGGTTTCGGAAATCTTGGCGGTAATCAAAGGAATGGTGAACGTTGCCAGGCTACCGGCGCTGTAATAAATGCCGGTGGCTTTGCCTTTTGCGTTGGGAAGGCGGGTAGCCATCAGCGTCAACCCCAGCTGCATGACCCCGCCTGCGGCAGAAAAGCCGATGACGAAAGCGAACACCATCACGACGTACATGTTGGGATACAGGCAAACGGTGAGTAGGGTAATGAAGGAGATAAAGGTATACAGCATCAGAAAGGTGGTTGATTTAAACCTTTTCTTTACCAGCCCGGCGGTGATGAACACGCACATCAACGAACCGATGGTGTAGATGCTCAACAGCTTGATCGACATCGTATAGCTCATACCCGCCACAAACTGGCCATACTGTGCCAGCCACTGGCTGATCAGGTAAAAGGTGGCCATGGCAATATAGCCATATAAGGTATAGCTGATCAGATCTACGATGGAACAGCGGTGATTGTCGTCTGTACCTACATCGGGTTCGGCGGCCACTCGTTGCCCCGGATGAGCAGGGAATGGGCAGCGTAGCAGGAACAGGCCGTTGAGCAGCATAATGCCAGCCGCGATCAGGAAGGACCAGCCAAACCAGACCTCAGCCCAGACCAGCAGGCTGATTACCATCGGCAACATAAACTGGCCGCCGGAGACAAAGGCTTTGATCAAGATATTGGCGGTGCCTGGCGACTTGGGGAACGCTTCCATCAGCGTAGGGTAGGTGCCTGAGTCGAGAAAACTGTTGGCGACGCCGGCTAAAAAACCAAATACATAAGCGATAATAATGGTGTGGCTAAGCAGAATGCCGATAAAGAATCCCAAATAGCACACTATCCCCAGAAAAATAAAGGGCCTGCGGCCAAAACGATCGGATAACATGCCGGTGATTAATAACACACTTAGCCTGCCAATGCCCAAAGAAGAGATGACGATCGAGATGCCAGCGGCATCGGTGTGCCATTGTTCTGCCAGATAAGGCATATTCAAGCTGATTAATATCACCCCCATCCCGTGCACCAGATAATTCAGATACAGCCCCAAGGCCGTTGGTACGTATTTGTTTTCCATAGGTTGTTGCTCAGAAACTCGTTCAATAATAAATAATTCGTGCCGGGAAAAACGGCTGGGCACGAGAATGTTACAGGCATTAGCCTGCTGTCAGGAGTGGTAGTTAGTCAAAACTATGGGCAGGTGGTGTTGATAAGCCTTCCTTATAAAATCCCGTCCATGTTAACGAGTGCGATATGTCCTATTAGTTAGAGTTAACATAGCCGCTCGAGATCATAAGCATAAAGTTGTGCGGCGACCGACTGATAAATTTTCCATTCCAGATAGTCACCTTGGTCGTAGACAGCCAGGAAGGACGCATAATCGGGGAAGAAGCGCATGGTATTATTACCAATGCGATTGTTAATCTTGTCGATGATGGCGTTGATGTGGTTTTTTCTTTTTTTAATCATTTTTGTGAATGTTTCAATAATGACGGCCGGTATTTCACTTTCACCACGCTCCCATTGCTGCCATGTGGCTAAATTGTTGTCAGGTGAAATATAGGTCGCACATTCGTCGACAGTCATAAAAAAAAGCTGACGCAGTGCCTGCAGTTCTAAATGATTCATGATTACGCAGATCCACGTTAGAGAATACCATGCAGAATAAATAGCATTATTGGACGTTTTTCGTCTTGAACAGGGTCACACTATTTTGTGCAATATTATTTGTTGCCGGGGTGTGAATATATTGCCGCATTATGAGGTTTTACTGTGGGGAATTGTAAAGCCGCCCGAGTGGACGGCTTCATTGATTTTGATTCCGAGTTTATTTGCTGACGCGGGTCTGGGAGGGTAACACCGTTAAGCGCTAGTTCTTAACCCGCCTTGGCCGTATTAAACGGCGGTTTGGCGAACCACACCAGCAGGGTCAGCATCAGGAACACCCCGGCAGAGAGATAGAAAATATCGTTGGCCGACATCAGCAAGCTCTGCTGGGTAATTTGATCGTTGATATAGGTCGCTGCTTGCTGCTGGTTGAAGCCCAGATGTTGCAGATCGTGATCCAGGTTGATCGCCGCCGGGTTGAATTGCGTAACCGACTGCGTCAACTGCGCATGATGAAACGATTCCCGGTTGCTCCACAGGGTCATGGTGAGTGACGTGCCGATCGAGCCAGAAAGCGTCCGGAAAAAGTTGCTCAGGCTGGTGGCTGCGGCAAATTTTTCTGGCGCGAGGCCTGATAACGAAATGGTGGTCAGCGGCAGGAAGAAGCAAGCTACGGCAAAGCCTTGCATCAACTGCGGCAGCACCACGGCTGTAAAACCCATCGCCGGGTTAAACGTCATCGCACGCCAGTAGTAGCAACCGGCATAGACGATAAAGCTAAAGGTCACCAGTAACGGCATTACGCGCATGTTGCAGGTCTTCTTTTGAAAAGGCCCCCGCACCCATCAATTGGGTACGGCGTTGATAATCGGCCTGCGCTTGCTGGTAAGCGATTTTAGCCTGGGCAATATTGGCGTTATATTGTGCGTCGTTGACATAGATCTGTTTGGTTTTTCTCACCGTTTCCGCCAGCTTATTTTTGACTTTTTTAAAGTTGAGGTTGGCATCGGTATCATCTAAATTGACCAAGACATCCCCTTGCTGGACTAAATCGGTATTGGTGTAATTCACGCTGACCACGCTGCCGTTAACCTGCGAAGAAATAGTGACCTGATTGCCCATCACATAGGCATCATCGGTGCTTTGCACGTTGCGCGAATTGAAATACCACCAGGCTGCACTGGCCATGGCCGCAATAACAATCACCATTAGAAAAATGAGCAGCCATTGCTTTCTTTTTTCTAATGGTGTTTTAACCGGGTTACTGTCTGACGGTGGTAATTGTGGCATGGCAAAACCCTTGCTTGTCTGTTTTATGAGCAATAGCAAACCATTACGCTGCTGTGGGCAATAAGCTCAGCGCGTAATTTATTCATTGAATGGCTTGGTTAATCACCTTCAGCTTAAAGCGGCATAGGCCTATGGGAAGAAACGCTGAAAGTTCGTAGTGATTATAAAAGCGGGCGTTGCCGTAACACAGCAGAGACATCGGAAATCATTGCAGGCAGCGTCCTACACGTGAAGTCCCGTGGCGTGAGGGGAAACGGCGAATTAGAACTCTAAACAGGGTTATGCTATAAGCTCGTAGATAGCTTGAAATCCTTAAGATAAAGCGTAAGCGAAGAAACATCGCTGACCAACGCTGCCCGTATTTTTATATGACCAGGAAACGACAATGAGTGAAACCAAGTCTTTGAGCGCCGTAATTGTTGACGACCATCCTCTGGCTCGTATGGCGATCAAGAACCTGCTGGAAAGTGAAGGTATTAGCGTCATTGGCGAGGCAGGGGACGGGGCAGAGGCGCTGCTACAGGTGGCGCAGCAGCAGCCAGACGTGGTGATTGTCGACGTCGATATTCCCATCATGAGCGGTATTGAGGTGGTTGAAAAGCTCAGAAAGCAGCAGTTCAGCCAAATCATTATCGTGGTCTCCGCCAAAAACGATCTGTTCTACGGCAAGCGTAGCGCGGATGCCGGGGCCAATGCGTTTATCAGTAAAAAAGAGGGCATGACCAATATTATTGCAGCGGTGCATGCTGCCCAGAATGGCTACAGCTATTTTCCTTTCTCACTGAACGGCTTTGTCGGCAGTCTTTCTTCGGAACAGGAAATGCTGGGATCGCTCTCCAGTCAGGAGATCAAGGTGATGCGTTCTCTCCTCAGCGGTGCAGATAATATGCAGATTGCGGCAGCGATGTTTATCAGCAATAAAACGGTTAGCACCTATAAAAGCCGTTTAATGGAGAAGCTCGGCTGTAGCTCGTTGGCCGATCTATTTGCTTTCGCCAACCGTAATAAAATTGGGTGAGTGGATGCTAAAACGGGCGCTGGGGTTTTGGCTGGTTTTACTGTTTCTGATGCTGCCTGCACGGGCAGTGATCAACGGGCCGATCACGTTAGCGCTGGCGAGTAACCACCTGGTCACGCCTCCGGCCGTCTACTTAGGCCACGACGACTTTATCTGGCTGGCGCAAAAGCGCAGTCTTACCGTCGCGGTGTATGGTGTTGAATCCCAACCGTTGACTATGAATAGCGTCACCGGACGCTATTGGGGGATGAATGCGGATTATCTGGTGTTGCTGGGAAAGGCGCTGAATATCAATGTGAACGTCAAACTCTATGCCGATGAGCAACAGGCATTGGCGGCACTTCTTGCGGGCCGCGTCGATCTTGTTCTCACTACTCCCGGTAGGATTAGCCCGCAAAAGGCTCCCTTTATTGCCAGCTTGCCGCTGGTGCAAGGCTATCCAACACTGGTGACGCGGCTTGCCGAGGTGATGAAGCCGTTTCACGATAATAGCGATAAGCTTAAGATAGCGATCACCCGGGATTTTCCCCCAGAATCATTTATTAAACAGGCATTTCCTAACGCCAGCGTCCTTTCTTTTGCCGATGAATATCAGGCGTTGGCCTCGGTTGCCAGTCATCAGAGTGACTACTTTCTCGGCAATAACCTCACCACCAGTTTTATTATCGCGCGCGATTTCTACCAGACGCTGGGAATGGTGAAGTTCTGGCGAGCACCGCAAAGCGGCGATGTGCTTATTGCGCTCGATAGTCAGCGGCAATTGGTCAACATTGTCGACAGATTTATCAGTTCACTGACCGAACCTCAGCATAGCCAGATTGCTCAGTCCTGGATTGATATGGGTAACCTCACCTTTTTAACCAGGGACCTGGCTTTTACCCCACAGGAAACTCGCTGGCTGGAAAAAAACCGCAAATTGCGCATAGTGATTAATCCCTATTACGCCCCGTTTAGCATGGTGGATGAAAACCAGGAAATACGCGGGATAGTTGGCGATATCCTTAACCTGATCCAGCTGCAAACCGGTTTGACCTTTGAACCGGTGATTGCCAACTCCAATGAAGAGATGGCCAGCATTATACGTAGTGGCAATTGGGATATCCTGTCCTCGGCCACGTACAGCCCAGAGCGGGAAGAACAGGCGGCCTTCACTCATCCGTTTTTGGCGACTCCTTTTGTGATCGTCACCCGCGTTGCAGTCAAGCAGACCGAAACGATGAAGCCTGGTATGAAAGTCGCTATTCCGGCCTACCATACGTTATCGGAAAAACTGAAAACCAAATATCCGGGTGTGCAATGGGTTGAGGTAGAGAACACCGGCGCGGCGCTGAGCATGCTGGATCGGAGGGAAATTGACGCGGTGGTGTCCACACAGCTCGCCTCGCGCTACATCATCGATCACTATTATCCCAATCGGCTGAGCTATTTCCGTATCCCCGACGAGCGCACCGCCCAGATCGCCTTTGTCATTCCACGTGGCTCGCAAGAGTTACAAAGCATTCTGAATAAGGCAATCGACGATATTCCCCCCAAAGAACTGATGAATTTGGCTGGGAAGTGGGTAAAAACCCCCGAAGTGAAAATTGACACCTGGAACCTCTATAACCGGCCTTTTTACCTGGTGATCGTTCTGGCTACGCTGCTGGTTGTCAGCAGCTTGCTGTGGGGAGCCTATCTGCTGCGGGCCATCCGTAAAAGCAAAGAGGCACAGGCTGCGCTGGAGTATCAGCTTGGTTTCCGCCAGACCTTATTCAACTCGATCCCCGTGCCGGTGTACGTTATTTCGGTGGAAGGTGAGCTCGAAAGCTACAACAGCGCCTTCGGGGCCTTCTTCACCCCCGAGTTACATGCCGCGATGCATCAGTCATTGTTCGATCGCCGTCATCCACTAGCAGACATTTTCACAGCGCTTCAACCCAATATCCAGCAAGGGCTGCAAGTCAACCAGGTTATCCCTCATCAACTGGTGCTGAATAATGGCACGGAAGAGCGCCTGATCCTGCACTGGTTAACGCTGTGCCAACTACCCGCCAACACGCCGCCCACGCTGATTTGCGGCTGGCAGGACATTACCGAATCCAGGCAACTGATGGAGGCGTTGCAGGTGGAGAAAGACAAGGCCATCGATGCCAATCGGGCCAAGAGCACTTTCCTTGCCAGCATGAGCCATGAGATCCGTACGCCGGTGAGTGCAATCATGGGGTTCCTGGAGTTACTGACTACCCATAGCCAAAGTCCGGCAGCAGAGAAGGAATCTATTCAGTTGGCTTATTCCACCGCTCAGTCACTACTCGGTCTGATTGGGGATGTGCTGGATATGGAAAAAATTGAGTCTGGCAACTTTGAGCTGGCGCCAGAACGGGTGGATCTTGCCTCGTTGTTAGCTACGACGGTGAGTAGTTTTGAAGGGGTGGCCACGCTGAAAAACCTGCGGCTGTCGGTCGATTATCGCCTGGAAAAAACGCAGGCGCTGTGGCTCGATCCGCAGGCAGTGAAACAGGTGCTGGCCAATCTCCTCAGTAACGCTATCAAATTTACCGTTGAGGGAGGGATCGAAGTGATAGCGCAAACGCACGCGCAGGGCACCGATCAAACTCGCCTGACGCTGAGCGTGAGAGATAGCGGGGCGGGCATTAGCCCGCAGGAACAGCAACATCTGTTCAAGCCCTTTAGTCAGACCAAGTGGGGCAAGCAACAGACCGGATCGGGATTGGGTCTGACGATCTGCCGTGAGTTGGTTGAACGCATGGCTGGTACCATAGACATGGCCAGCCAGCCGGGCAGGGGCACCACCATGACGATGACGCTCACCACAGCGGTTGCGGATCTGGAAAAGGTTGCCGCCATTTCATTCACACCGAAAACGCTCGTCAGTGGCCCAAAAGCGCTGAGGATTGTGATTGCTGACGATCACCCTACAAACCGGTTGCTGCTGCGTCGTCAGTTGGCTACGCTTGGCTATCGGGTCGATGAGGCCATTGATGGTGTGGCAGCTCTGGCCTTGATCGAGGCCAATCCGTACGATCTGCTCATCACCGATCTCAACATGCCTAATATGGATGGCATCACGCTGACCAGTCGGGTGCGTGAATTCAATCAGGACATCATTATCTGGGGGCTAACCGCCAACGCACAGGCTGAAGAGAAAGAGCGCTGCCTGGCGATGGGCATGAACCTGTGTCTGTTCAAACCGGTAGATTTACCGCAGTTGGAAGCGGCGCTACAAGGTGTGACAGGACCTTCGCAGGCCGATCCACTCAGCGAATTTGTCGATATGGCGACGCTGCAGGCACTCAGCTTGGGTGACAACGCCCTGATGCGCCAGATGCTTGCACAGTCGCGCCTGGAAAATGACCAAGATTTGCTGGCGGCGAGAAAGGCACTCCAATTACAGGACTGGCCAACTCTGCAACGCCATTTACACCGCATTAATGGTACGGCTCAGCTGCTGGGGGCCACGTCATTACATCTGCTTAGCGAAGAACTGGAAAATGCGTTGGCGACGCAACAGCATGAGGCGGTGATCGAAGAGGGCATGCGCGAGCTGGAACAGTTGCTGCAGGGGCTGAATGCAGCTATTGAGGCATTTTTCCGCCCATAGGGATATATTCATACCCTGTCATGTTGCACTCATTTGATATAAGCCTACAAGTGTAGTCCCGCACCTACAGTAATTACCAATCCCTCTGATATCTTCGCAACGATGCCTGTTTTAATATCCTTATCAAGTTTTGCGGCGAACCTAGCGTTCAAATAATAACGCTATTTATGCTATCTGATACCGCGAATTTAATTCTTGATTAATAGGTTTATCTAAAAAGGTTATTATTATGAACAACACAAATACTACTCCAGCTTATAATGAAAATGATGATGTTTACGCCTCGGTCGATTTGGCAAATGCATTACCGAAATCAACCTTCCCAATGGCCGAGCGTAATCCGCGCAACGTATTTAATGCCATTCGCGACGAACTGATGCTGGATGGTAATTCACGCCAAAACCTGGCGACGTTCTGCCAGACCTGGGTGGATGACGAAATTCGCGAACTGATGGATCTGTCGATCGACAAGAACATGATCGATAAAGACGAATATCCGCAAACTGCCGAAATTGAAGCCCGCTGCGTCAGAATGCTGGCCGACCTGTGGAATTCGCCAACGCCGGAAACGACTCTGGGTTGTTCAACCATCGGTTCCTCAGAAGCCGCCATGTTGGGTGGGCTGGCGCTGAAATGGCAGTGGCGCAAAAAGCGCGCCGAGCAGGGGTTGCCTAGCAATAAACCCAACCTGATTTGTGGCCCGGTGCAGATCTGCTGGCACAAGTTTGCCCGTTACTTTGACGTAGAGCTGCGTGAAATCCCACTGAATGGCGATCGTCTGATCATGAACGCGGAAGAAGTGCTCAAGCGCGTTGACGAAAACACCATCGGTGTCGTGCCAACGCTGGGCGTGACGTTCACCTGCCAGTACGAGCCGGTGAAAGAGGTGAGCGATGCGCTGGATCGCCTGCAGCAGGAAACCGGCCTGGATATTCCGATGCACATCGATGGTGCCAGCGGCGCTTTCCTGGCTCCATTCTGCTCGCCAGAACTGGAGTGGGATTTCCGTCTGCCGCGGGTGAAATCCATCAACTCATCTGGCCATAAATTTGGTTTGGCCCCGCTGGGTGCCGGTTGGGTGATATGGCGTGAAGCGGCAGATTTGCCAGAAGAGCTGATTTTCAACGTCAACTATCTTGGCGGCAACATGCCAACCTTCGCGCTGAACTTCTCGCGCCCCGGTGGCCAGATCGTTGCTCAGTATTACAACTTCCTGCGCCTTGGCCGCGAAGGCTACGCCAAAATCCATAACGCTTGCTACGCCACGGCACAACATTTGGCGGCAGAGATTGGCAACCTGGGGCCGTTTGACATTCTGTTTGATGGTGACAGCGATAAGGGCATCCCGGCGCTGGCGTGGAAACTGAAAGACGGCGCGGCGATCGGCGGTTACACCCTTTACGATCTGGCGGAAAAACTGCGCGCTCGCGGTTGGCAGGTTCCGGCCTATTCGATGCCGACACACCGTGAAGATCTGGTTATTCAACGCATCCTGGTGCGCCACGGCGTGAGCTACGACCTCGGTTGTCTGCTGATCGAAGATATCAAAAGGGCGCTGATAGAATTCGAGAATCACCCTGTCATCAACCCAGTGTCTGCGCAACAAGGCAGTGGTTTCAACCACGGGTAATCACTCTACTTTTTGACGGGGCGGCGATTTTGTCGGCCCCGTTTTTTTCCCCCACCAATATTCGCTGAGAAGAGCAACCTCTTCCGGCAGGAGAATCGTTATGGCGAGCACAGAAAAAAGCGCCGCTCCAAAACAATTAACGTTGTTAGGCTTTTTTGCTATTACCGCATCTATGGTAATGGCGGTTTATGAATATCCGACCTTTGCAACATCGGGTTTTTCTCTGATCTTCTTCCTGCTGTTAGGCGGGTTCCTGTGGTTTATTCCCGTAGGCCTCTGTGCCGCCGAGATGGCGACGGTAAAAGGGTGGCAGGAAGGTGGGGTATTCACCTGGGTGTCTAAAACCCTGGGTGAGAAATGGGGCTTTGCCGCCATCTCCTTTGGCTACCTGCAAATTGCCGTAGGTTTTATCCCTATGCTCTATTTTGTGCTGGGGGCGCTGTCTTATATCCTCAAGTGGCCTGAGCTGAATGAAGACCCGATCGTTAAAACCGTCGCGGCATTGGTTATCTTGTGGGGGCTGGCTTTCACCCAGTTCGGTGGTACCAAAAACACCGCGCGCATTGCCAAGATTGGCTTCTTTGCCGGCATCCTGTTACCTGCGGCTGTGCTGGTGGTCCTGGCCGTCAGCTATCTGCATTCTGGTGCGCCGCTGGCCATCGAAATGAACGCCTCTACCTTCTTCCCAGACTTTACCCAAATGGGCACGCTGGTGGTGTTCGTAGCGTTTATCCTGAGCTATATGGGCGTTGAAGCCTCGGCGACTCACGTCAACGAGATGAAAAACCCGGGCCGCGATTATCCGCTTGCCATGCTGTTGCTGATGGTTGCGGCTATTTGTTTAAGTTCTGTCGGCGGGCTTTCTATCGCAGCGGTGATCCCACGAGGTGAAATCAACCTTTCTGCGGGTGTGATGCAAACCTTCAGCGTGTTGATCTCACACTTCGGTCCGCAGTTTGAATGGGCTGTGCGCGTCATTGCTGCACTGCTGCTGTTAGGCGTGTTGGCAGAAATTGCCGCCTGGATTGTTGGCCCGTCTCGCGGCATGCTGGTTACCGCACAACAAGGGATCTTGCCTGCTCGCTTTGCCAAAATGAACAAGAATGGGGTGCCGGTTGCACTGGTGATTTCTCAGTTGGTGATTACTTCGATTGCGTTGATTGTCCTGACCAACACCGGGGGCGGCAATAACATGTCCTTCCTGATTGCGCTGGCGTTGACCGTGGTGATCTACCTGTGCAGTTACTTCCTGCTGTTCCTGGGCTACATCAAACTGGTACGCAAACAGACGGAAAACGAACGTGTCTTCAATATTCCGGGTGGCAAAATGGTCAAGCTTGCCGTGGCTACTATTGGTTTGCTGACCTCTGCGGTTGCCTTTGTGGTCTCATTCTTCCCGCCTTCAGGTCTGGCCGGGGTAGAAGCCAACCATATGTACGTGACTATGCTGGTGGTGTGTTTCCTGGTGGTTGTGGCTATCCCGTTCATTATCTATGCGCTGCATGATAAACGCTTGAAGGCGACCAACCTCAAGCTGGTGCCTGTAAGCACGGATTCTGCGCCAGAAGGGCACTTCTTTATCCACCCGCGTGCACGCTCCGCGCACCATATTTTTGTCGATGACAAGCAAGTCCATTAATCGTTTCCTCACTCTGCACTGAACTTGCAACAAGGGGCGCTGCATGCAGCGCCCGTTAATATAATCAATAGGTTAGACCGGGACGAGTTGGTTCGTCCCTACCCATTCATCAATCTCCCCCCAAGACCTACCTTTTTGCCCAGCTTAACGCCCAGTCATTGACCAATGACAAGGCGGTACGAGTATCTGCCTCTTTATAATCAGGCCCGTTTGTTTTCTCACTGGTGTGGACCCATGGCTTATCAACTGAATCTGAACTGGCCCGAATTTTTAGAAAAATACTGGCAAAAACAACCTGTAGTATTAAAAAATGCCTTCCCGAACTTCGTCGATCCCATCACCCCGGACGAGTTGGCCGGTTTGGCGATGGAAGTTGAGGTAGATAGCCGTCTGGTCAGCCAAACCCATGGCCAATGGCAGGCCAGCCACGGGCCGTTCGAGCATTTTGATAACCTGGGTGAAACCGGCTGGTCGCTGCTTGCTCAGGCGGTTAACCACTGGCATGCCCCGTCAGCGGAGCTGGTAACCCCGTTCCGCGTGTTACCGGACTGGCGGTTGGACGATCTGATGATCTCCTTCTCGGTACCCGGCGGCGGTGTTGGGCCGCATATCGATCAGTACGACGTATTCATCATTCAGGGCATGGGGAGCCGCCGCTGGCGCGTGGGAGACAAACTGCCGCTCAAGCAGTTTTGCCCGCATCCGGCGCTGCTGCACGTGGAACCTTTCGAGCCGATTATCGATGAAGATCTGGAACCGGGCGATATCTTGTATATTCCGCCGGGCTTCCCGCACGACGGCTTTACCCATCAAACCGCGCTTAATTACTCCGTTGGCTTCCGTGGCCCTAACGGCAGGGATTTAATCAGCAGCTTTGCGGACTATGCGCTGGAAAACGATCTCGGGGGTGAGCACTACAGCGATCCTGATTTAACCTGCCGGGAACATCCAGGCCGGGTGGAAGAGTATGAACTCGATCGCTTGCGCAGCATGATGACCGAGATGATTAATCAGCCGGAAGATTTTAAACAGTGGTTTGGCCGTTTCGTGACCACGCCGCGCCACGAGCTGGATATCGCCCCTGCGCAACCGCCTTACGCGCAGGATGAGGTTATCGAAGCGTTGATGGACGGTGCCGTCCTGACACGCCTGAGTGGCTTAAGGGTGCTGGAGGTAGGCGGCAGCTTCTTTATCAACAGCGAGCGCCTGGATAGCGTCGAGCCTAAAGCTGCGGATGCCCTATGCCGCTACACTATACTCGGCAAAAAAGAGTTGGGTAGCGCGCTGCAAAACCCGGCGTTTGTTGCCGAGTTAACCGGCCTGGTGAATCAGGGGTACTGGTTCTTCGACGAGTAAGCGTGCTGTGAGTTTCGCAACGGACAGTATGTATAGATTCACCCCAGGCAACGGCGCAAGCCGTTGCCTGGGGGTTAATTAATCCACCAACACCCGCTTATTGGTCGCGCCCCAAAGGATCGACATCTCGGTAAACAGCGCGCCGCTGATGTCTTCCACTTCAGTAGCGGTAATCTCCGCATTGCCTTGCTTACCGAAGAACACCACCTCATCACCAGGATTGACGTTTTTCAGCCCAGTCACATCCACCATTACGGTATTCATCGAGGTTTTACCCACCACCGGTACCCGTTGCCCCTGGATCAGCACATGACCCGCGTTGCTGAATACCCGGCGATAGCCGTCTGCATAGCCCACCGGAATATTGGCCAATACCGAATCACGTTTCAGCGTAAAGGTACGATCGTAACCGACGGTATTACCTTTAGGATAATGATTGAGCGCCGCGATGGATGACTTGAAGGTCATCACGCGTTTATAGTCATTACTGGCAATGGTATCGCCATAAAACACCCCGCCAACTCGCACCATATCAAGCCAGGACTCCGGCACGGTGAGGGTAGCGAAGGTATTGGCAACGTGTAAGGTCACGTCGCTGCGTTTGATCCCGGTAATATCGAGCACCTGCTGGGACTGCACCTTGAAGCGGGCCAGATCTTTGCGTACCGCCGCTGCATCTTCCTCAGGATAGTGGGACATGATGCCGACCATTTTCAGATGAGGTAATGCAGAGATAGCCTTGGCTTCAGCCAATCCGGCGCGATCGCTGACTTCCAGACCGTTACGTGACATGCCGCCAGAGTTCAGTGCCAAATGGAAACGTAGGCTTTTGCCCTGTTGGGCGGCAATGGCATCCAGGCGTTTCGCCATTTCCAGATTACCGATCAGCTCTTCGGTGTCATAGTCAGTAGCCTGGCGCATCTCTGCTTCAGTAGCATTGCGTACGCGCATCAGGCGGCCTTTAAAGCCGAGTTCGCGCACGGTTTGCAGTTCTTGATTACTGGCCACGCCAATGCACTGCACGTGATTCTTGATCATCACGGGTGCCACCAACGAAAGGTCGTGCCCGTAGGCATCGCCTTTCAGAATGGCGCAAAGGGTGGTTTTATCGCCCAACAGCTGCTGAATTTTGTGGGTGTTGTATTCCAGCGCACTTTGCGAGATTTCCAGCCGGGCATTGCTTACCACCGCCGGTGCACTTTTAGCCGTGGCGGCGAGGGTTGGCGTGGAGATGCTACTGGTGGGTTGCTGGCAAGCCACCAACGTTAATAGCGGTATTAAGACTAAATGGCGTAAATGCAGCGGCATATTCCCTTCCTGGTGAAATAAAAAAGAGTTTTTATCGGCCTTGATCAGTTTTTTTATCTGATTTGACGGCGGGTGAGGCTGAGCGATCAGCGGCATCCAATAAATGACAAAAGTGACTTTTTGTCAAATTTATTAATAATCTACAGGGGGGAGTAAAAAAAGGAGTAGGTAATAAGCGCAGCTATTTAGTTAATCCCCTCACCCCAACCCTCTCCCACAGGGAGAGGGAGCTGATAGCCCCAGCTCTTTTGGGGGTAAATAGTTAATCTCAGAAAACTCGAACGCCCTGTCATCCAAAGCGTATCGCCGAATTTTCAGAACCACATCAGGGAGTGAGAAGAAAGATAGGGTATTACGCAGAGCAATCAACGAACTCGATCTGATCCCCTCTCCCTTTGGGAGAGGGCTAGGGTGAGGGGCATCATTTGCATATTGTTATAACCAGGCAGCATTATTTCATGGAATGTAGGCCAATCACGTTGCCTTCACTATCTTTGGCGATGGAAATAAAACCATGTTCACCGATGGCAAATTTTTCTTTCAGGATCTCACCGCCGTTTGCGACAATGCGGCTTTCTTCTACGGCGCAATCCTCACATGACAGATAAACCATGGTGCCGCCCGCTCCAACGGGCACGCCAGCCATTTTAACCAGTGCGCCGCCAGACCCTTCGCCCCCTTCCTGGTAAGGGAACATCAGGTATTCCATCCCCTCGGTCTCCAGCTTTTCTAGCTGCGTGTCGAATACCGCCTCATAGAATTTCTTTGCTCGCGGCATATCAGTAACATAAATTTCAAACCAGCTAACGATATTTTTATTCATAGCATTCTCCAGTGGTATGGATGGTTGTTCCTGGTTGGTTATGTTACATGGGCTGTGTATTTATACAGTGATCTGGATCATGTAATCAACCCGTGTTTGGCTTGCTCCAGGTAAGCTGGACTCTGCGGTTGGGTACTTACGAGGATTAACTTTATTAAATAAATGCCAATGCGATGATAACTTGTCAGCCTGGTTTGTTATTGTAATGCCTTATGCCAGATTGTTTTTTATTAATCATATAATGGATGTATATTTTGGGTTTTAATTATGGATTATTCTTGTTTTTAATTAAGATCAATCCATAACATAGGACAAGCAAGGCTTTAATGTTGACTGTGGATTTATTCTATTATTATAATTTAATCGCTTTAAGGCGGCTATATTTCGTCAAATTAAAGTTATTTTCTAGTGAGAATATTGCAAGTTCATTTTGGTAATGTCTATAAGGATATATTTATGAAAAAGTTAAACGCATCTGAAGTTTCAAACATTGTTGGCGGCAGAGTTCTCAATTGTGTTATCAGCTATGAACGACAAACCTCAGGTTCCGGTACCTCTGCGGTAACCGTTTGCCGTCGAGTTTCCACCTGTCAGGGCAAATTCGGTGAGTTTCTGACTCGTGAACCAGCCGATCTGGCTAACTGCGGCGCTTAATCGCAAGTCATAGTTAAGGTATGGCACTATGGATGGTGCCGTACCTTTCGTTTCCTCTAAATAGTCTTTTCTTCTCTCCTTTTACGGTTATTTATCTCCATTATCCCCACGAAGAAATTTATCCCCTATCTGTAGTTTGTGATCCCTGCATCAAACCCCCGGAACAATGTTGAACGTATGTTGGCGATTTGTTATGTTGCCTTTCTGGCTGATGCCCAATTAGCCGCAGCTACCGGGGCATGCGGCTTAGTACGATAAGCCTGTTCTCTTTTGTTACTTATGTTTCAAGGGGTTAATCATGGCAGTCTCTACCCGGCTCGCTGATGCCAGTTTTGAACAGTGGTTAGGTCAAATCAATGCTGCCTGTGGCCGGTTTTGTGCCAAAACCCTGGCACCTGGGTTTGTTGGCGCGATACAGGAGTTCCACTCCCATGCATTACGCCTGAGCGTGGTCGATGCTGCCCAGACCCGGCTTTACCGCACCCGCCGTGAAGTAGAGCAAAGCGACGGTTGCCACTTTTTTACCGTATTCCAACTGCGTGGCCAGTCGGTTATGGAGCAGGGCGATCGGCAAGCGATGTTGTCTGCCGGGGATATCACCCTGATTGACGCCGCGCAGCCCAGCAGCTTTACCTACCAACAAGGTTCCCGTCAGTTATCACTGTTGCTGCCGCGCAGCTATCTCGAACAGCAGCTGCGTTTTACTAATCTGCCCGGTGCACGGCGCATTGCTGCCGATACGGTGGTAGCTAAGCTCAGCCAGCAGCTGGTATTGGGCAGTATGCAGAATGCGCAGATGAGCCGCCTGGAGAGCGAAGCAGTGCTTAACGCCGTGGCCACCTTGTTACAGCCTGCCTTGATGGGGCAAGACGAGGGGCAAGATAGTCATGAGCGTATTTTTACCCGTTCGCTGGCGTTTATCGATCGGCATATTCAGTCTGAACAGCTGCGCCCTGAATGGGTTGCCAGTGAGATCGGCGTCTCTGTGCGTAGCCTGTACCGGTTATTTGCCCGCAAGGGGCTGGTGGTGGCGCAATACATCAAAAATCGTCGGTTGGATCTCTGCGCTCAGGTTTTGCGCCAGGCAAAGGAGCGGCAAAAGCTGGCCAATATTGGTTATGACTGGGGGTTTACCGATCACAGCCATTTCTCCACTGCCTTCAAGGCCCGCTTTGGCGTCTCGCCGAGCGCGTACCGCAAACAGTATCTGTAACCCCGCCTGAATGATTTGCCAGCAGATTGTCAGGAGTGACAAATCGGATGGCAAGCACAACAAAATATCCCCTGTGAAGAGTTGCTATGTTGAATTGGGACCCCGTCAGACGGGCTCATCACAACAACAACGGCGGTAATATCTCTTTGATAGGTGACGGGGGAAAGATGGTAGCTAACACAACAACAATCAAAACCAAACGTCTGCCAGCGGCGATTGCGCTGGCGTTAGGCTTGCTGATCGGCGCGGGTTGGCAGCCAACGGCGTTGGCTCATGGTGCCGCGGTACATATGGTGCCTTTGCAAAAGACTCTGGAAGAGTTTGGTGCCAGCGTGCAGTGGGATGACTACGCCCGCATGTTTGTGATCGTGAAAGACGGCGCCTATGTGAAGGTCAAACCGGATAGCCGTGAAGCCATCGTTAACGGCAAACCGTTGAGATTACAGGTGCCGGTGGTGTTCAAGGGCAAAACGGCCTATATGTCAGACGAGTTTATCAACGAGGTGTTCCAGTCCGGTCTGGATCAGACCTTTGCGGTGGAACATCGGGCCCATCCGCTAAATCCGTTGAGTGCGGCGGAGATTAACGCGGCGGTCGCCATCATCAAGGCGGCCCCGGAGTATAAAAACAACGTACGCTTCACCGAAATCTCGCTGCGCGAACCGGAAAAAAGCCAGGTCTGGCAGTTCGTGCTAAGCGGTCGCGATGTACCACAGCCCCGGCAGGCCGACATTACCCTGCTCGACGGGGTGCATGTGATTGAAACCGTGGTCGATCTGCAACAGAAAAAGGTGCTGTCCTGGCAGCCGATCAAAGACGCTCAGGGAATGGTGCTGCTGGATGATTTCGCCAGCGTTCAGAGCATTATCAACGGCAGCAAAGAATATGCCGAAGCCCTGAAGAAACACGGCGTTGCGGACCCGAGTAAAGTGATCACCACGCCGCTGACCGTGGGCTATTTTGACGGCAAAGATGGTTTGCAGCAGGATCAACGCCTACTGAAAGTGATCAGCTATCTTGACGTTGGCGATGGTAACTACTGGGCACATCCGATCGAAAACTTGGTGGCGGTGGTCGATCTGGAACAGAAGAAAATCATCAAAATTGAAGAGGGGCCGGTGATCCCGGTGCCGATGAAGCCAACGCCGTATGACGGACGCGATCGTAAGGCCCCGAAAATCAAAGCGTTGAATATCATTGAGCCGGAAGGCAAAAACTACACCATCACCGGTAATACCATCCACTGGCAGAACTGGGATTTCCACCTGCATCTGAATTCCCGCGTCGGGCCGGTGATCTCAACCGTGACCTATAACGATAATGGCCGTAAGCGCAAGGTGATGTATGAAGGGTCGCTGGGTGGCATGATCGTGCCTTATGGCGATCCGGACGTGGGCTGGTACTTCAAAGCCTATCTGGATGCCGGGGATTACGGCATGGGCACGCTTACCTCGCCGATTGCCCTTGGCAAAGATGCGCCGCAAAATGCGGTGTTGCTGGATGAGACCATTGCCGATTACACCGGTAAGCCGACTGCTATTCCACGTGCCATCGCCATCTTTGAGCGTTACGCCGGGCCAGAGTACAAGCATCAGGAAATGGGGCAGCCGAATATCAGCACCGAACGCCGTGAACTGGTGGTGCGCTGGATCAGTACGGTTGGCAATTATGATTACATCTTCGACTGGGTATTCCACCAGAACGGCACCATCGGCATCGACGCTGGGGCGACGGGTATCGAAGCGGTGAAAGGGGTGAAAGCCAGAACCATGCAGGACCCGACCGCCAAGCAGGATACGCAATATGGCACGCTGATCGATCACAACATTGTGGGCACTACCCATCAGCACATTTACAACTTCCGGCTGGATATGGATGTGGATGGCGAAAATAACAGCCTGGTAGAGTTGAACCCGGATGTGAAGCCTAACGATCGCAGCGGTCCGCGTACCAGCACCATGCAGGTCGATCAGGTGAAGGTCACCACCGAACAGCAGGCGGCACAGAAATTCGATCCTTCTACCATTCGCTTGCTGAGTAATCCGAGCCGGTTGAACAAGATGGGTAATTCGGTTTCCTATCAGTTGATCCCGTATGCGGGCGGTACGCACCCGATCGCCAAGGGGGCCAATTTTGGTAAGGATGAATGAATTTACCACCGTCTGAGCTTTATGGATCGGCAGCTGTGGGTGACCCGTTACAACCGGAATGAACGTTATCCGGAAGGCAAATACCCGAACCGCTCGATCCACGATACCGGGCTGGGTCAGTACACGGCGGATAATCAGCCAATAGACAACACCGACGACGTGGTCTGGCTCACCACCGGCACCACCCATGTGGCGCGAGCGGAAGAGTGGCCGATTATGCCAACCGAGTGGGTGCATGCCTTGCTCAAACCGTGGAACTTCTTTGATGAAACGCCAACGCTGAATCTGAACGGGCAACAACAGCCGTAATTTCTGCTTCACCAATAAAATAGGAGGTAAACTATGTATACCCTATGGATTTCAAGTTGCAGCTAGGCGCCAAGCTATCTCATCCCCAGGAGCTTACGTTTAGTAAGTGACTGGGGTGAGATAGTGCAGGTAACAACGCTGCAGCTTGAAAGACGACGGGTATGTTAGTAACGAATGCACACCGATTTGGATTCGGTATAGGCATCCAGCCAGTCCGGGCCAAAATCACGGCCACTGCCAGACTGCTTGAAGCCGCCAAACGGCATGTTAGCGTCGATCAACGTATGAGTGTTGACCCACACCGTGCCCGCCTGAATGCGTGGCGTATACGCCATGGCCGCCTGCAGGCTGGTGGTCCACAGGCTGGCCGTCAGGCCATAGTCGGTATCGTTGGCTTTGTGCAGCGCCTCCTCGGCATCCGCTACGCGGATCAGGTTGACGACCGGGCCAAACACTTCTTCCCGCGCCAGGTTCAGGCTGTCATCGGGATTGATCACTAACGTTGGGGGAATATAGAAGCCTTGTAAGTCAGGCCCGGTGGCACCGGTGATCAATTCGGCGTGTTTGTTTCTGGCATCATCCAGATAAGCGGCCACCTTGTTGCGGTGCTCTTTGGACACCAGCGGGTTGATCTGGGCATTGCCATCCATCCCCGGCCCGACAGAAAGCGACTTCACTGCCTGTTCAAAACTGGCGACCAGCCGATCGTAAATCGGCGCTTCGATATAGATGCGTGAGCTGGCGGCGCAGACCTGCCCCTGATTAAGGAAACTGCCGGCCATCAACCCTTCGATCACCTGTTGCAGGTCGGCATCTTTCAGCACGATGGCCGGGTTTTTACCGCCTAACTCCAGCGTAACGCGGGTCAACCGATCCGCCGCCGCGCGTGCGATCCCTTTACCCACCGGCGTGGAGCCGGTAAAGCTCACTTTGGCGATCAGCGGATGCTCCGTCAGCGCTTTACCGCAGATAGCTCCCTTGCCGGTCACCACGTTAAACACGCCAGGTGGCACACCCGCTTCGCTTGCCAGTTCCGCTATACGCAGCAGTGTGAGCGGCGTAGTTTCAGACGGTTTGATGACGATGGAACAGCCCGCAGCCAGTGCTGGCATCACCTTCCACATGCCAATCAGCAGCGGGAAATTCCAGGGGACAATCCCGGCCACTACGCCGATCGGCTCCTTACGGGTATAGACCTGATATTTGGCTCCCGGCGGCATCGGAATGGAGACATCCAGAGTTTGGCCGACGATCTTGGTGGTCAGCCCGGCGGTATAGCGCATCCAGTTCAGCGTGCAACCCACTTCAAAGGCGCGGGAGATGTTGATGGATTTCCCCTGTTCCAGGGTTTCCAACTGGGCCAGCTCTTCGGCGTGTTGCTCCACCAGATCGGCGAAGCGCAGTAAAATGCGCTCACGTTCGGCGGGCAGGCGCTGTGCCCAAACTCCTGCGGTAAAGGCCTGATGGGCCGAGGTGACTGCCAGCTCGACATCTGCGGCGTTGGCATCGGCGGTGCAGGAGATTTGTTGGCCGTCGGCTGGGTTATAGACCGCCAGCCGCGATTCGGCCTGTGAGGTTTGCCACTGGCCGTTGATATACAGGCCGTGCTGACGATCGAGGAAACGGACTACGCTGTCGAGTATGGTCACATTAGGCATACGCCCTCCTAAGGGAATAAACGGATCGTTACCCTTAACAGTCTATAGCGTTATACCCAACGCGGTTTTCATCTGCCTGACAATGGGTTTGTACTGCGTGACACTTGCGGGCTATTTACGCGCCAGCAAGGTGGCGAAACGCAGTTTGATGCGGTTGCCCTCGGCATCTAGGCGGTGCAGCTCGCCGGGGTTCTCGTTATATTTGATGATGTCCCAATCCTGATAGTAGTCTTTTAACTCATCCGGTTTGAAGGTGAACGAGAAGGGCACCGTGCAGGGGTAATCTGGCGTATCCATGGCCGCGACGATCAGGTTGTAGCCCCCTTTAACCGTGCTGTCTTGCATATTGCGTACGATGTGTGGGATCTGCTGGCGATCCAGGAACATAAACACCACGGTAGACAGGATAAAGTCGTACTGGCCGCTAAAGCGATGGGTATTGAGATCCTGCTCGCTGGCTCTGATGTGTGCAAGCTGCTCGGTGGCTATGATCTGGTTTATCGCGGCGATCGACGCAGCGTTTTTGTCCCAGGCGGTGACATCAAAGCCTTTCAGGTTGAGATACAGCGAATTGCGGCCGCTGCCGCAGCCCAGATCCAGCGTCTTGCCGGGCGCGATCAGCTTGGATGCCTCAAGGACTTCGGAATGGGTGGCCGTCAGGGAGTATTTTTGGGTGTAATAGTTTTCTGGCAGGGTGGTCTGCTGATCCATCATGGTGTTCCTCTATGTTTGATGTATATAAAATACATCTTTAGTGGCCTTTTGCCTAGCCGTTGAGAGGAGCACAGTATACCCGTTCAGTTTGGCCTGGCGGTATCCCTGCGCCAGGCCCTGGTTTTATCAGGCAATGCGCCTTGGGTTGTGCAGCCCAAAGTTAAAGCTGTTGCAGCGGCGGCAGAACTCTTTCATCGCCGGTGGGGAATCCATCATCGGCAATTTCACCTCGATAAACGCCAAGTGGTCCTGACGCGAAGCCTGCTCCAGCGCCATCTCCAGCTGTTGGCTGGTTTCTACCGTGACGCAAAACGCCTGGGTCTGCGGGCTTAGCACCGCCGGGAGCTTGGCGTAATCCCACGAGCCGATAGCGTTATAAGACGACGTTTCGCCAAGGATATAGCGCTCAATGGTGTAACCGTCGTTATTGATCAGAAAGACGATCGGCTTTTGCTCATGACGTAACAGCGTTGAGAGTTCCTGGGCGGTGAGCTGGAAGGAGCCATCACCAATAAACAGCAACTGCCGCCGTTGGGGCGCGGCCATCATCGTGCCGAGCAATGCGGGTAAGGTATAGCCGATCGATCCCCAAATCGGTTGGTTGACCACGGTTACGCCGTTTGGCATCCGCATGCCGCCGATCGCTGCGCCAGAGGTGCCATTTTCAACGACCAGCACGTCATCCGCCTGAATAAAGCGCCGTATCCGCTGCCAGAAATAGTCCTGATCGAGCGGTTCGCTGCTTGGCTGCGCTAGTTTCTGCTGCGGTCCTGATAGTGACTTCAGCGGCGGCTGGCTGGTGGCAGGAGCTTTCTCCAGTAGAGCTTGCAGCAGTTCGCTTGCCGTTACCGCAGGGTAGGAAATGTTATCCAGCTTCAGCGAAAAAGGCTGAATATCCACCACTGACTGCTCAGGGATCTGCTGGCTGAAATAGCCGGTGGTGGAATCCACCAGGCGTACGCCAAAGCTGAGGATGCAATCTGACTGGGCCATCAGCTCAAACAACTCGGGGCGAGACAGATCGCCGTTGTAGCCGCCTTGCCAGCCCGGCGTGTTCTCTGAGATCGCACATTTTGCCGTGGGCATATTGGTTAACGGGATGGCGAATTTATCCGCCAGGGCTAACACCTGCGTTTGAAGTTGATATCGTTCGACCATCTGATCGATCAGGATGATTGGCCGTTTAGCCCGGTTAATCCGTTCGAGCAGGGCTGCGCTGGCAAGCTGAAGATGGCTGGCATCGCTGCTTGGCAAGCGATATGGGGCGGGATTATCGGCAACCTCAATTTCCACTTCACAAATGTCTGAGGGGAGTTGCAGGTAAACCGGCTTCTTACGTTGCCAGGCGCAGGCGATGACCCGCGGGATCTCCGTTGCGGCATTTTCCGGGGTGATGAGCGCCTGCGCCACGGTGAACTGCCGGAAACAGTTCATCACGTTATCAAAATTGCCGTCTGCCAGGGAGTGGTGCAGCAGCGCATTGCCCTGCATGGCGTGCAGCGGTGGCGTACCCGCAATGCAAATCACCGGGGCTGATTCCGCATAGGCTCCGGCAATGCCGGAAAGGGCTGCCAGATCGCCCACGCCATAGGTGGTGATCAACGCCCCAGCGCCGTTGAGGCGGGCATAGCCATCGGCGGCGTAAGCGGCGTTCAGCTCGTTGCAGTTGCCAATGAATTCGCAGCTTGAGTCATGCTCGATGGTTTCCAGTAGTGCCAGGTTGTAATCGCCGGGCACGCCGTAGATGCGATCCACTTTCAGGGCGCGCAGCTGTTGCAGGATGAATGAACCTATGGTGATCCTCATTGATTGCTCCACATTCACGTCAATTTATTGTTATTTAACCGCGCGCAGCAGGGAACGGCTGGCGATGTCGCGTGGTTAATCGTTGAAAATGCGAGTCGCTTGTAGGGCGTCAGCATTAACAGTTGGTGAAAGTGGCGGCTTGTTCAAGTTGAGCGGGTTTGGGGGAAGGATTATTCATCGTATCAAGGAGTTTACGACCCAAAAGGGGTAGCAACAGCGGTTTTCGCAGGGGGCGGTACTTTTCTTGCATTGATGGCCGCTAGAAATTGCGGCAAGGGCAGAAGCGAAAAGCCAGACGGGTACTTTCCGCCATCTTCACTTCTCTCCTGGCTGGGCGTCAATTTTTCGCTACGCCAGGAGGAAGATAATTTAAAGTGGGGGAGTGGCGCTCAGAAGAACATAATCCAGGCCGCCGAAATTGGCATCGCCAACACCAATGCTGGCAGCATATTGGCTACCGGGAACAGCTTGATACCACAGATGCGCAAGCCGGTGGCCAACATCATTAACCCGCCAACGGCAGAGAAATCGGCCTGCATCGCCGGTGTGGTCAGCGGCAAAATGAACACGGCGCCAAACGCCAGAGCTAACTGGATGACCAACTGCGGGACGGCGATCAACGCCACGGCCAGGCCAAGCGCGGAAGCAAAAATCAGCGCGGTGAACAGATCGAGGAAAGATTTGGCGATCAGCACGCTGGCATCCCCGGTCATCCCTTCGTGCATCGAGCCAAAGATGCCGGTGCCGCTGGCGCAGAACAGCACGATAATGGCGACATATGCCTCCAGAAACTCTTTCTGGTCCTCTCTGACAGCGCCTTTGGGGGCCATCAGATTACGGGCCCAGCCTCCGATGCGGCTGATGCCCCGTTCAATGTAGCAAAGCTCGCCAAGCAGTGCTCCCAGCACCAGTGCCAATACCATCACTGGCATATGTGCTACCTTGCCGATCAGCACTACACCCATCCCCATCGAGGTAATACCAAAGGTCATTGGCAATGCCAGGCGCACCCGCTCCGGCAGCCTATGACCCAACATTGCCCCTGCAATACCACCGGCCAATATTGCTGCACCATTAATAAATGGACCAATAACCATACCTATCCCTCGGCAAATAAAACCTAAGGTTCCTCCATAAGTCGTTGAGGTGCAAGCAGGGGAACCGGAGTTTTCTGACAGACAGCGCGTGTACAGGCGCATAACTTGGGCGCGTACGCCAATGGGCACCAAACTTAACCGTCTCTCAACGAGGGGCGATAAAAGCATCGGGCTAGAGAGATACGGCTTGCTCAGGATAGGACGATCGGTAAGAATCCCCGGCTTTATTTTTACAGGAGTTGCGAAATGGTGGTTAAAAGGATCTTGTTAGCCGGGGGGTTGGCGGTGATATTTCCTGCACTGCCTTCCTACGCCCAGGTTAGTGCGGAAAATAGCAATGTCGCGCACGCTGAAGATCCCGGCTGGTGGGGGCGTTTTACCGGCAACGTGGCGGAAACCTGGAACAACTCGCCCAATAAGGAGCTCTATCTCCCGGCGATCACCTGGCATAACCGCTGGACCTACGATAAGGAAAAGACCGACGAGTACAACGAGCGTCCTTGGGGTGCTGGCTATGGCATTTCACGGTTTGATGCCGATGGTGATTGGCACGCGATCTACCTGATGGCGTTCAAGGACTCCTACAACAAGTGGGAACCGATCGGCGGTTATGCCTATGAGAAGATCTGGCGGCCGATTGAAGGGGAGGATTTCCGCTTGGGGCTAGGGTTTACCGCCAGCGTGACCGCGCGTGACAACTGGAAATATATCCCGATCCCCGCGCCGCTGCCGTTGGCGTCGATCGGCTATAAGCAACTGACCTTACAGGCTACCTATATTCCGGGTACTTACAATAACGGTAACGTGTTCTTTGCCTGGTTGCGCTGGCAGTTCTGATGATTTGCCGACATTCTGAAAAATGCGCGGCAGCCCGAATAAAAGGAACTTGTCGGGTGGCACGGCGTCCGAGCTAAGCATGGGGTTAATTACGCCGTCATTTTGCAGTTAAACAGGAGTCTTATCGTTATGAATACCCAATATCGCTTATTGTTGGCCCTGAGCTTGACCACGGTAATGGCTACGGGCAGCGCCCAGGCCGCCGGGTTGATGGACTCCCTCAGCAGTGCCGCCACAGAACTGAGCAAATCAGGCGGCAGCACCAGCAACGGCGGCATGTCGCTGTCCTCGCTCAGCGGATTACTCAACGGCGGTGATAAAGCATTGAGCTCCTCCAGCATGACCAACGCCGCAGGGATTTTGCAGTACTGCGTGCAGAATAACGTTCTATCGGCGAACGGTACTGAAGCGGTGAAAGACCAACTGCTGAATAAACTGGGTATCACCAGCACGGCCAATGCCAACAGTGAAGATTATCAGCAAGGGCTGGGTGGCCTGCTGAATACCGGCAAGGGCAACACGCTGGATCTTAATAGCCTGGGCACCTCGCAAATCACCGAGAAGGTGAAGCAGAAAGCCTGCGACCTGGTGCTGAAACAGGGCATGTCCTTTATTTCGTGATCCCTAAGAGGTCGCGATGTTCCCACTCACTTCACGGTGAAAATAATCTCAATGACCAAGATCCTAATGCTTTCCCTGTTCGCTGGCGTAGCTTTGCTACAGGGGTGTGCGGTGAAAACCCATGATGATGCGCCTGCGCCGCCAAAGGTGATTGGCATGGCGAATCCGGCAGATGTGTATTGCAGCCAGATTGGCGGCAAGCTGAACCCCAAACAAAATGCTCAGGGGCAATCCTCCACCTGTACCTTGCCGGATGGGCAAGAGATTGACAGCTGGGAGTTGTTCCGCCGCGACCACCCAGTGAAAAAATAACCCGGAAGGACGGTGCTAGAACTCTCTATCACTTATCGGATGATATTGGTCTGGCCCCTCCTCTGAAAAGGTCAATGGCAGCCTGCCATCGGGCCGATCTGCCATCGAGAAGGCCGTGCGGAAGCTACAGCCGCTGTGGATGTCTTTTACCTTCATCACATAGTGGCCATTGGGCTCCAGCTTGATATTGAAACTGCTGGCTGCGGGGAGGAACACCTCTGCCAGTAGCTGCTTGCTGGTGTTCTCTAGTTTGACCAAAGCGGCAAATTCATGGTGCTTATTTTCCAGCGTCAACGTCTGCAATTTACTGCTGGCTTGCCAATCTGGCTCATGCAGATAACCTGCCGAGGTGGGCCACGGGCTGCCCTGATTGTCTGCCAGCGGCCCAACGCAGTGCTGGCGTGCCTCCCGTAACGGGGCCTCCCGCTGGATCACGTAATTCTGGGGGGCGGCAAGGGTAAAACTCTCCTCCTGTACTCCTTCACTCAAGTGGCGTTTAGCCAGAAAAACCCCGGCTGCAACCAGAATAAAGAAGATCAACAGGGTCAGTCGATTGCGGAAGATCGGTGCCAATAGCCTACCCGGCAGCTGAAATAGCCAGCTTGCAACTCTCAATAGCATTGTTTTTCCTTTATGGCCGCCTGCCTTTCAAGCCGCAACTTGCCTTTCAATGGGTGTTTAATCAGAGCGTTACGTCTGCGTTAACGTAACCTTTTGCAGTATAGCCAACATCCTGACGGCGAAAATCGCCAAAAGCGCTTTTTATAGAAAACGATTGTACGTTTGTGTTCGTTTGTATACATTTGTGTTCATTGTATCTTTGTCGAACCGTCATCATGTCAAAACTGCTGCCCAATGAACGCCACCAGGCCATCCTTGCCACCTTGCAACAGCAGGGGCGAGTGCTGGCGATCGAAATGGCGGCGCAGCTGCATACCACCGAGGCCACCATTCGCCGCGATCTGCGCCAACTGGCGGCGCAAAACCTGTGCAAACGGATCTATGGTGGGGCGTTGGCGCTCACGCCTGCCGGTGGCTATATGGCCGAGCGGGTTGAGATTAGTGGCGATGAAAAACATCGGCTGGCCCGGGCAGCCTTGACTCTGATCCAGACCGGGCAGGTGATCTTTCTTGATGCGGGCAGTACCTACCTTTATCTGGCCGATCTGCTGCCCCGCGATCGGCAACTCACCGTGGTGACCAATGCGTTAAGCGTGGCCAGCCGCCTGCTGGAACGCCCTGGGATCCGCACCATTATGATTGGCGGTGAGGTAGATGCAGAAATTGGCGGCAGCGTCGATGCCAAGGCATTGGCCGAGATTGCCACGTTTCGTTTCGACATCGCCTTTACCGGCGTCTGTGCTTACGATCCCGACAGTGGCTTTACCGCGCTGCGCTACCAGGAGGCGCAGTTTAAGAAACAGATGCTGGCACGCTCTGGCAACGTCGCGGTGCTGTGTACCCGCGATAAGTTCAATACCTACGCGCCTTATACGCTACTGCCCGCCAGCCAGGTCGATTATCTGGTGATTGCCCGTGGCGGCCAGGCGCAACTCGAACAGCAGGTCACTCTCAGCGGTGGCAGCGTGCTGTATATCCCCGCAGATGATGGAGAGTAATGATGAAAATCGCCCATGTAGCCCTATGGACACAGGATATTGAGGCTCAGGTCGGCTTCTGGCAGCGCTATTTCAATGGCATAGCGGGGCAGGAATATGTGAGCAAGAATCGCCCTGGCTTTATCTCGCGCTTTGTTCAACTGGCAGATGGTCCCGCGCTGGAGATCATGTGCGTTCCTGGCCTGTTGCCCGGCGGTAAAGGTGAGGAACGCGTTGGCTGGGCCCATATTGCGCTGTCGCTCGGCAGCGAGGCGTTGGTGGATGAACTGGCACAGCGGGCCAAGCAAGAGGGGATTTTGCAGGCGACACCGCGCTGGACCGGTGATGGCTTTTATGAGGCCATCATTCGCGATCCAGACGGCAACGCGATCGAAATCACCGCCTGATCACGCTTCCTCTAGGGTGGCGAACTGCTGAGCCAGAAAATCTATCAGCAGCCGTACCGCTGGCAGCATGCCACGGCGTGAGGGATAGACAATGTGGATCACGCCGCCCTGAGGTTGCCAACCGGGCAACAGCTGTACCAGATCGCCCCGCAGGATCTCATCGTGCATCATCATGGTCGGCAGTTGAACGATACCGGCCCCGGCAATTGCCGCAGTACGCAGCATCAGCATATCGTCGGTGACCAGTCTGGGTTGATGCTCCCACTGGAACGTCTGCCCCTGCGGACCGCTGAGTTGCCATTGATGCTGTGTTCTGGCCGGGCCGAGATCGAGCGTTGGGTAGTTCTGTAACCCTGTGGGTGAATCGATAGCGCCGATCGTACGTACTAATGCCGGACTGGCGGCGATACACCAGCTGCGCTGAGCCAGGATCTTCAGTACCAGGTCGCTGTCTTCTAACGGTGGTGGCCTGACGCGAACCGCCAGATCCAACCCTTCACCCACCACATCGACCCGGCGGTTGGTCGCCTCAAGATGTACGGTCACCCGTGGATAATCCGCCATAAACCTGGCCACCATACTGCCGATACGCGTATGCAACATCGCCACAGGACAAGACATACGAACCGTGCCGCAAGGCTCTGCGCGGGTCTGTTCGATTGCCTGCTGCGCCGCTTCTGCCTCAACCAGCATCGCCTTACAGTGCACATAATAGCTTTGCCCTAAATCGGTCACCGAGAAACGCCGGGTTGAACGTTGGATCAGGCGTACGCCGAGCCGTTCCTCCAGCTGCGCCACGCGGCGGCTGAGCTTCGATTTAGGAATGCCAAGTGCACGCCCTGCGGGGGCAAAACCCTGATGGTCCACCACGCTGGCGAAGAAATACAGATCGTTCAGGTCTGTCTGCATCGGTGCCCTTATCGTTCTATTGATAGAACACTGAGTGTATATCTTGCCGACTACTGCGGCAAATCGCCTTGGACTAAACTTCTGTCATCAACGTTAGGCCGCGAGGCCTGCAACAGGAGTTTAAGATGAAAAAGATCCTTGGTGTTTATAACAGCCCGGAAGCTCACTGGGTCGGCAACGGTTTTCTGGTGAATTCCCTGTTCTCCTATAACGAGCTGGGCGCAGAGATGAGCCCGTTCCTATTGCTGGATCACGCTGCGCCAACCAAATTCCGTTCGCACAGTGGCCGACGTGGCGTGGGGCAGCATCCTCATCGCGGGTTTGAAACGGTCACCATCGTCTATCAGGGCGAAGTTGAACATCGTGATTCCACCGGCAGCGGCGGGGTGATCGGCCCTGGCGATGTGCAGTGGATGACGGCGGCGTCGGGCATCTTGCACGAAGAGTTTCATTCCAAAGACTTTGCGCAGAAAGGGGGCACCATAGAAATGGTGCAACTGTGGGTCAACCTGCCAGCCAAAGACAAAATGGCGGCACCGGGTTACCAGACTTTGCTGAACCAGGATATTCCTGTCGTTCCTTTGGCGGACAATGCCGGGCAGGTAAGGGTCATTGCCGGGAGCTACGGTGGCCATGCTGGCCCTGCGCGGACCTTCAGCCCAATCAACGTGTGGGACATGAAGCTGAACGCCGAGCAGACCACCACCTTGCAGGTGGAGGAAGGGCATACGCTGGCCGTGGTGATGCTGCATGGGGCGATTCTGGTCAACGGCGATCAGATCGTGCGGGAAACGCAAATAGTGCTGCTGGATCGCGCTGGCGACTCCATCACCCTTGAGGCAAATGGTGACGTCAGCTTGCTGGTGCTGAGTGGCGAGCCTATCGATGAGCCCATCGTCGGTTATGGCCCCTTCGTGATGAACAGCGAGGCGGAGATCCAACAGGCTTTCC
>NZ_JBKJYW010000292.1:0-62127 GCF_046715635.1 Serratia sp. (in: enterobacteria) | reverse complement strand
GGGTATTAAAAACTAGGGGGTATTATCGTTGACGGGGGGGTCCTGGAAAGCACTTGCCCCCCAGGGAAAATTATTTATGCCACAATCTACTACAATATTGCCGTAAGCGGTGCCCAGTATCTTCCATAGTTCCTGACATCGTTTGCGGATTCATCAAGAGAGGTTGTGTCCACGCCCTGCCTGCATCCCCTGTTGTTCAACCCGCAGGCAGGGATTCATTTTGTTGATATATCTATGCATAATTTGTTCTTTTTTATCACAATTCCCTTACCGCAAAATGGGCAATACTTGATACCATTGAAGTAATATTTCATCTCATTGTCAGGGTTATATACAGCAAATGTTTCTGTGAATATGTCAATACTTATCTTGTATCCTGCGAGTGGAATCATCGCATCACAGCAAGGATGATACTCTAATTCCTCATTCAATTCGTCTGTTCTTTTCAGAAAACAGTTGTAGTGCACATGCTTGTTTGTGTTCAAATCTACTATGCTATGGTTATTCCAATCTTTACGACCATCTGACACCTTACCGCACACGAAACATTTTGGGAGTTCCAACAATCACATTATGTGAATGTGCATGAATAAAAATATTTTTTATGAAAAAAAAATTTTTTTTTTGCACACGGGCAGAAAAATAATTTGCCCAGGCTGACTCTTTTTTTTCTGTGAGGTGAGCTGAATTCGTCACCTGGGCTGAAACCCGACCCCCATTTCCACTGGAAACTCAATCTCCAGTGGAAATGGTGGTTTATATACCTTGATTTCCACTGGAAGTGTTACTAATTTATAGTATCATGTTTCTGTTAGTTGGTAACATGTTTCTTGTTATTGGTAACATACATTTTGTAATATGTATTACATATAAGAAATTCTAATTTCTAATTTTGACCATAATTTGCCTTTATATAGTAAACTAGAAAACTAGAAAACTTTTTAAATAGTAAAATCTACCCTATTAGCAGTGTAAAAAAAATGTAAGTCTAAATCTGTCTTCAATGCGGGGAAGCGTTCACGTTGAACCGTAGAATTGAATTAAATTCGTGTTCCGCTCAACTGTGAGCGTAAAGGCGGAAGTTGAAATAAATCATCTAAGATAATATCCTAAAAAGGCATTAGCCGTTTACTAAGATTTAGTATAGCGTAAAACTTGATTGATTTAAAGTAGACTAGAACCGCATAAAAAAAAGGGATTTAGCAGACAAACAAAAAACAACTAAGTTTTTTTCTCTGTGAAATAATCGCAGTAACCTAAAAAGGCATAAGCCGTTGATAACGAGTTATCTAGTTATCTGCAATATAGTAACAATAAAAAACTTAGTAATTGGAATAATGTCTTCCACTGACGAGATAAAATTAAATCGAAATACTTAGTTATTTTTTTCTAAGTATCTGGAATGTTTGTTCCAAAGATGTATCAACAAGATATATCGGGTTATAGCAACCCACAAAATAACGTTGACGTTGAAGACAAGATCGCATTAGACAATATTGTTTTTACCTTACAGTGTAAAGGTGAAACAAAATTAGCAAAGAAATTCGTTAAGAATTACTTAAAGAATTTCGCAATGATATACACGGGGGATCTATATGAATAATCAACAAGATACATTGCAACAAATAGCAGATCGAATAATTCAATCTGCAAGTTACTCAACTTTTTATGATAACTTGACAGAAATAGAATTTTTCAAAAGTAAACAAAGGGATAATCTTATCTTGCATTTTAAGTCCTTTGTTAGTATATCAATGCTAAAAGATATTGAGGCAGAACTGGGGATCGATATGAATATGGTATTTCATAACATGGAAGACGTAACCGTTTATGTGCCACTGGATAAAGTGATCATAAGATGATACAACTAAGTAAACTTCAATATATTGCGATTGTCGTATCAATGTTTCTAAGTGGGATAACAGTAGGTTATTCACTGGGATCTAATGAAGTATTTGGCATATATGAGGATCAGGTTATCGTATGCGTTGCGGATCTAAATACAGAATTAAAAGGGGATCTTAACTGCCACTTATACGATACTGACGATCTCGATTGGTATCAAGAATCACGAGACGGATCATTTTTTAAATATGACGATTCTTTTGAGATGGCACTGGTAGATTAAAAATGGAAGATTTACTACAAAAAGAATCAATTTTCATAAGGCAACAAGAAATATTGTCTTATGTAAATTACTTATGTAAGATCGATAAGGCACTAAAGGAACTAAAGTTTAGGATTGATTTAGGTGTTAAAGCAAAATGAATATGGAAATAAAAAATATTAACGTAGGAAATATCGAAAGTGATTTATGCCAAATTTGTTTAAAAAAAGTGCATAAGTTTACTTTATTGAAGTGTAGAACATGCGAAAAACTCGGATTGATTAGCGTTATGTGTGTTAAGTGTAAGCGTAACCACTGCCTAACAAATACGCATAAAGGAAATTTTGTCGTAGCGTATCCCAGTGAGGTATTTGCCTTATGACAGATAAACACGCTATTCTAAATGTCACTGCAATAATAAACATGTTAGAAGAGGCTAAATACGTAGGATATTCAGATATTGAACAGACATATTTTATTATAAATGAATTAATAGATATTCTGGAAAAATCCGATAGCGTAGAAGAGGTATTAAATCAATGACAATATCAGACAAGACGACTAACGGAGAAATAAAAAGCGTTTATGATCCAAAAGTCATAAGTAAAAAGCGTTTAGACAGTGCTAGAAAAATGCTTAAAGAAAAAACTAAAATCTTTAAGGATAAAGAATCAAGCTTTTATGCAGTAGAAGCGTCTGGCACAGATGGATTTTATAGCGTAAACTTAGACAAAAATATATGCAATTGCATGGATTTTACTAGATTAGTAGAACATAACGATAAGCATGAATGTAAACATATCATATATGCTAAGTTACTAATCAAAAGTAAAACAGAAATACCAACAAAAGACTTATCGGGTTTACTCGGAGATAATCCAAATTGATTGACAAAGAATTAAGAAATAATCCACTTTATAAGAGAGTGCAAAAACAAAAGAAAAAAGCATTAGCCGTTAATATTCCAAAAACTTTTGAAGATATTAACGATCTAACATGGAAGTTAAAGTCTGGGATAGAACAGCAATATCTAAGAGATGATAAAAAACCATTAAACCAAAAATTAGAAGATATGTCTTTATTTTTTGGTTTATTCTCACAGATACAAACATCTCTAACAGTTATGAAGCGTGAAATTCGGAGATTGGATAAAAATTGAATTATTACTATAAAACGGAACAGAGAGAGCTAACAGACAGAGAGTTTGAGATCGTGATCGGTAAAGATGATTACTCGATACTAATCGTTAAAATGTCGTTTAGCGGGGATCACATATCGTTTACACACGACAATTATGATTGTCGAGTTATGAATGACGAAGAGGGTCAAGATCGGGCTAATGATTATCTCGACGACGATTTTTTTAAAGGTGAATGGAAATATGCAGTAGAACAGGATCACACAGAAAAATCTTATGAAGATTTTAAACAAGAATATGTCGATAATCATGATTGGTTAGAAATTCTCGGAGATATAAAAGATATTACCATAAACGGAGATACATATTATACACAATTAACTTCTTGCGGGTGTTTAATGGAATATACTTTTAAAGATATGACAAAAACACAACTAACAAAAGACGAGATCGAGACAATAGCTAATGCAGACAAGTTATTACATCTTAAACCGATAAGTGAAATATCTGGGCACACTCCATTAGAGAATTTATTAAAACAAGTAACCGAAATTTTTATGAAATATAATATTGAAGATTGGGATCTTGAAGTAGGGAAGTTTACGGATAAATGGGAAGAATTAGAAAATAACGGAGAAATAGAAAATTGAGTAAAAGAACAATTAACGATATTGCTACTGGTAAAAGTAAGGCAGTGGTAATTAATGATTGCGAAATATTTGATTTGTTTTTTAATTATGAGAAAATAGATCATAACGTTAAATCAAATAATTTCGAGATACGGGATAACGTCTTATATCATCATTCACAAATTGAATGTATAAGACGGAAAAAAGACGGATTAATTATAAAAAATAGTCAAGAACAGTTTAAGACGGGGGGTCAATTTCCACATATTCAATGTCCGTCTTTATGGAAAATAAAACATATAGCCTTACCAATAGAAGAGATATATAATCAGGTTAGAAGCTTTCCTAATGCAGATATAATTAGCACAGTGGAAAAAATCGAAATAATAGATAATGAAGACAATTATAAGGAATATGATAATTCGTTTATTCCTACTGGTGTTGTCTTCAAGTTAGAAGATAAATATTATTGGCATAAGAGAGACGAAGTTCATTATTACCTTATACAATTGCCAACAAAAGTATCAAGCATAAGGGAAGCGGAAGACAGTTTAAAACCTAATGTAGTATTAAAATCTCAAGACTTTAAACGACAGGGAGATTTTTATTTTCTACCAGTGAATGAAGAGTTTAAGGAATATGATAGGCTATACTACAAAAAACATTTTGATATGAATTATAAAACTAATGAAGAGTTTAGCACAGAGATTGAAATTCTCGGAGATTTATTCTTGTGGAAATTGGGAGAATTATTTCAAAAGACATTAGACAAAAACGGGGAAGTTGTATTTGCTAGGGTTATCCAAGATTTTCACGACAATTATGATTATTATTATAATTCCAACCCACTAACCTACAACAAAAAACAAGAACTGGAATATATCAAAAATAAAATGAATGAATTAATACCTTATACCAGTAAGGAATTAATCCGATATGACATATTAGATTCTAACCATATAGCAGATAACTCATATTTTGACGGTGTTAACCAATTTGTTAAAGGCAGTATACGACATAAGAATAAGGATCACTCACCAATTAAACTTGATAACTGGCACTTAGTATTAAAAAACGAAGCGTTATCTGGCATAGAAGTTGATCCCAATAGTCAACGGAGATTTGATTAAATTGCAAAAAGAACAGAGAGAATTAACCAAAGAAAATATAAAAATTTGTGTGGGTTGTAGTGATACCGAAGTATACAAACTAGAACTAACATTAAAACAGAAATACAATAATCCACAGGATCAATATTTTTCTATTTCTGGTGATACTTTCACCAGATCGGTATTCTCCGAAGAGACGGGAGAAGAGAGAGCTAAGGAATATCTAACAGATGATAAGGAATTATGGAAACAGGCAGTAGAACATGATAACACGGAAAAAGGTTTAGAAGATTGGGCGGAAGAGGTTTTAAATTATGATGGTTGGGAACATGTTCTCGGTGATATTATTGAGGTCGATATTGACGGCACTACATATTATACTGATAATTCTGGCGGGGGTCAAATAGATGATTGTTTAGATAATTTGATTGATACCGATTTAGAAGATAACGAAATAAATATAATCCGTGAGGCATGGGATCAATTACATCTAAAAAAATTCTCCGAGATATACGCAAATAAAGAACAGACAAAATTATTAAATGAAGTAATCGCAATATTTGAGAAATACGAAAATAACGAGATGTTAAGATTCTTTGAGGTAGATTAACATGAAAAATAATTTAGATAACGGAATATGTCCAGTGTGTAAATATGACAAATTAACTAAACAGGAAGATTGTAGCGTGTTATACGAATTTAATCCAATTACTAAAACATGGGATCAACAAGAATTATTATTTGACGATATTATTGACGGTGAAATAATGTATAAATGCGATAACTGTGAGGGAATCTGGTTTAAATGATGTGTGAGAGATGTAATAATATCGGATTAAAAAAAGTATACCAGTGCTTAGATTGTTATGAAGACGGGGAAGACGATTCAATAATGTGCTACTCATGTAAACAAGAACATATCGAAGCAAATTGCGATAACGAAACAAGATTTAAGATAATAGATAACTGGGAGAATATGCCTAATGGAAGTTAAAAAATGTGAATACTGCGATAAGGAAATAAACTTCATTAGTAATTCCATGTATAACGGAATTATTATTTTTTGTAATGATGATTGTTTATTAGATTACTGCAAAGATTACGCTAATGAACCACAGGATCACGATTACGAAGATAAGAGGCAAGATTTAGATTGAAATTAACAACAAAAGACTTAACAAATTTGGCATTATTCTTTGACGAATACCTACAAGACGGAGATATTGATTTAGAAGACGGATTAACTAGCACAGTAAATAAAATATTTAAAATTACTCACTGGTGGGATTAATGAATAAAATAAAAGATGTTAGAAAATTATTAGAAGAGTTAAACGAAATAGAAGATAAAAAAAGAACATTAGAATTAAAAATATATCCATATATGAATGATGAATCTATTGGTGAGATCGAAATATACACTTTATGTAATAACTGCAATGAAGAGTATACAATAATTCAGGATAACGATAATATAGATTCAGATAGGGGAATATGTCCTAATTGTGAGGATAAAGGATATTGAATAAATTCACTGCAAAATTAAACGACGTTAATAGTCCTTTACCTAATGCAGTAAAGATAAATAAAAAATGGTTAAGAACGTCTTCCCCTATTGAAGTGTTTATCACTGACGGCAACAAACTAAACTTTTATCAAAATAAAAATTATGTATCTCTTAGCAATAAGAAAAATGTCGATATTGTAGAATCAAAAAACATATCGATAAACTGGGATAAAATAATCGGATACACAGAAATTAAGGCAGTGATCACGTCAGCTTTAAACACAACAAGTAAGAAAAAAACTCATATCTTAATAATTGGCAGTGCGGGCACAAGTAAGACAGTATTCCTTAAAGTGCTAGAAGAGAATCTATTAACGCAAAAAAATGACGTTCATTATTTAGATTCTACAACTTTAAGCAGTTCTGGCGTTATTGATTACATGTTTAACAATGATGTAAGATACTGCCTTTTAGATGAAATTGATAAACTCGAAAAAATTCACCAGAATACTTTTTTAAATTTGTTAGAATCAGGAATATTGCAGGAAACAAAAAGCAAAAAGATAAGGAAAAAATCCATGAAAGATACTATTGTGATCGCCACTGGTAATTATAAAGAAAAATTAATCGAGCCGTTATTAACTAGATTCTTAGTTATGGATATACCAAAATATACAAAAGATCAATTTTTTAAAATCAGTGTTAAACTACTAACAGAGCAATATAATAAAGAAAAATCAATCGCAGAATATATTACAAAAGAAATATGGCGAGTTTACACGGAAAAAAGAAATATTGAACCTAATATGAGACAGTGTGTCCAAGTTGCTACATTAACGGGCAACGATAAACATCATATCGATATGATAATATCCGCATTAGACAAATACAGTTTAAGGGTTGAATAAAAATTGAGTTATTGCAAACATAAAGGAAAATATCAGATAATTGAGGATAACAAAATAATATGCTCAAAATGTGGATATTGCATAATTGATTATAGCAAATACGGATTATAAATAAAAACTGCTAAATCCCTTTTATCCCATAAATTTTTATTTCTTTATATAATTAATTCAGATTAATGCGTAAAACTGGCACTTCTGAACGTGAATTAATTCTCCGTAGGAATAAGGTATTCATGTTATTAACTCAGGGCAAAAACCCAAAAGAAATATCACATATCTTAAACGTATCATTAGACGCTGTTTACTCTGATCAAAAACAAATTAAAGATAAGGCAACGGAATACTTTAGAACAGAGAATAATAACGCATACGGCTATTATTATCATGTTATGTTTGAAACAATAGATAGATTAGATAATGAGTTATGGCAGTTATACGACAATAAAGATCAGTATTCGATAGGGGATAAATTAGCAGTAATAAAGTCAATACGGGAGAACACTACAGCTAGGAAAGAACTAGTTAAAGATGTAACTAACATATTTGATTTAACTAAACTACAAAAGGACATAAAGGAAATAAAGGAAATAGTAAACTCTGATCCCACTAATACTAAATCATTTATGAATATATCACTGCCACAATTAAACAATAAATCAAACAATAATGATCCACTGTCTAACACCTATATTGTAGATACTGATAATAGTAACAACAACAACAATAAGGATAACAACAATAAACAAGAATCAAACAGCAACACAAAAGACAATAGCAACACAACACACAACACAGACATATCACACACAGATAAAACAGAATAATAATAAATCAAAAGGTGATTAAATAAAACCGATAATAACTAATTGCTAAATCCCTTTAACAGTAACATTATAACATGTTCATAGTATAGTGTTGAATAAGCCTTTAACATGAATGATTATAGTATTCCACTGAGGGCATAAGCATACTACTATGATAAGCATGTATCTATATTATGTAAGATATGTTCTAATAGTATTGTGAATAAATCATAAAAGTCCTGCACACACTGTTACCAATCAACAGAAACATTTATTTTATTTTTTTCATAGTGTTACTAATCATGGTAACTTATAATTCATCCAGTATTTTTATTGTTACTAATGATTGGTAACGATTTGCCCTACCTCTTTATGTATACAGAATTTTTACATGAACTTTTTAGTGTTACTATTGTTAGTATCATTGTATTTTATATGTCGCATCCCAGACCTGCTGTGTATTTTGTCTGGCTTATCCCCTATTGTATGTATGTTAAAAATATACAAGAGAATGGTGGTATTTTAGGAAAGAGTAATATATTAACCTATACTAGAATAGTAAGCACATATTATTTATTTATTTATTTATTAATATTGATTTGTTTGTATAAAGTGTGTGGGTATGATGGGTAGCATAGCAGAGAAGAAAAAAATAATCCTTAAATAGTTTTTCACTTACATCTGGTTAATGGCTAATAAGAAAGAAGAAGAACAGGAATTTATACCACAGGTAGAGAAGGAAAGAAATGCTGCATTGGCAGGGACAGAAGAAGACAGGAAAGAAGCAGAAAAAACGGATAAAGAAAACAAGACAACCGCAGCTAACAAGGAAAGGAGAACACCGAAAAGATATGATATTGATACATTTTCTAAACCATTGAACAAGGAAGAAGAAAAGGAATTCAACAAGTTAGATAAAGACGAACAAAAGAAATTCATCATTAAAAAGTGGATAGCAGAGAATAAGGAACTTGATACACCAGACATGCATGAAGTGAGTCTCGCAGACGAAGCGTTTGTCGGCTACAGACCATCATAAGTAGGCGGTCTAACTTTATTTTTTTTAATGAAAAGAAGCAGTCACGTAGTATAGATAATGAAACTGTAAAAGGATTCTGTGCTGATTTTTCAATTAACGGTAGTCTGGGCAGATTCATGGGTCATGACAAAGACGGCAACATTGTTATCTTGCAGAATAACAAGACACATGACTGGGTTAATACCTAGACCAGAATGATTTCCAGTAATCAACAGAGAAAACGATATAAGCATACCAGGCATTCATAAAATCAAATGACACGGAGAGATACGTATTACTGTGATGCATGTGGTGTAGAAGTTCACATCGATGTCCTAAGTAAACTATACATAAAGATGGATAATACTTTCAGATGGTCATCGGATTACAAATGGAAATATTATGCAGAAGGCTTGCAGCATTTGTGTGAAGACTGTCATGACTCATTTTGGGAATGGAAAAAAGAAAGAAGTGATTTAGGTTTGCTGATTAGAAGAGGAATCGTCTGAGTCTGCATTAGTAAATCCTATTGTCTTTAACATTAGCCCTGCAAAATTTTTGAAATGCTCTTCTTCTAAATTAATTTTCATTTCCTGTCCTGCATACCTGTTTCCTTTTCTATCATGTAATATCTCTGTCATCTGTATGTAATATTTTCCGTTTTCCTTGTTGTGACCCGCCCTTATTTTCATCGTCTTTGGATCTCCTGTGATACATCCTTTCTTGCTTCTTCCGAACATTAGTTGTATTAAAAATCTACATCAGTTTTAAACTATATGCCTATAGTAGTAGGAGATTTATTAATCAGGCTTTCAGGCGGTGCAAGTAACACAGACCCTAACTTATCTTTGGGTGGTGTCATGTCAACTTCAACAACAGTTACAGATAATACGACTCATAATTTGTTTGATGTCGTAAGCGGTTCGGAATCTTTGGCAGGGGATACGGAATATCGAGCATGCTATTTGCTCAATAATCATGGAAGTTTGACAGCACAGGACACTCGAATATACATCTCATCAAATACCACATCTGCTGACACATCACTTGAAATTGCACTTGCAGGAGAAGGTCTTAACACCACGATAGAAACTGTAGTAAACGAAAACACAGCACCAGTAGGAGAAACATTCAGTTCACCATCGACTTATGCAGCAGGTCTGTCAATGGGTAACATACCAAACGGACAGAGATACGGATTCTGGGCAAAAAGAATAGTCAACTCATCAGCAACAGCAGTAAACGATGACACCGCAATAATGAAATTTGATTGTGACACCGCAGCATAGTGAATTGCTATGAAAGCACATTGGGATATGGTTCGGTCAAAAATCGGAGTTCCAACAGAATTCCCTGATTTTTCTTATAACCATTATTATAACAGGTTAAACGATGATGAAATGGAAATTATATTCCTAGTTCCTGAAACAGAGAAAGATGCAATAAAAGCAATGGCACCTAAATCTGAATATCTGTATGAGGTGTCAAAAAGGTAATGGCACAATTTGGTGTTACTGTAAATGCTACATCTAATACAACAGCAAACACAGAAGATACGTTTTTAGAATTAGCAGCAGCAGCAAACAAACTCATAAAGATAAAAAGAATAAGAATTGGATTTGGTAATGGAACTCAGACAGCAGGTGTAGATAATCATTTTCGTGTAAGGATAGTTAGAAAATCAGCAGCAGGTGCTACTGGTGTAGGTTCAACTGAGGTTGCAAGAGACCCAACTGGTGTGGCAACTGCAACTGTGGCAACAGAGAAAAACGGAACAACTGCTTTCTCAGTAGGAACAGTCAGTGATGTAATAGACCAAATAGCACCCAATGGTCGTATGCTGTATGAATTTATAGCAAGAGATGAAGATGATAAGATTGTATCAACAGCAGGTGGTATTCTAGGTATCTTAATACAGAGTCCAGTTGTTTCACAAACATTTCAGGTGACATGTGATTGGCAGGAGTAGTTAATGGCTGTTGGATTTACCACTTTTGTTAATGCCTCTACTCATGCAACTGCTAATACAGAACAAACATTTATTGAATTAGACCCTGCTGCTGGGAAACGAGTTGCAGTATATAGATTCAAGGCATTTAGAGGAAACGGAACTCAGACAACAACATCAAACAGACTATGGAAAATAAGGGCTGTTTTATTAAGTGCAGCAGGTGCAGGTGGTGTATCTGGAACTGTAGTAAAGAAAGACCCGACAGGACCAAATACTGTAGTAACAGCAACAATAAAGACGGGATCCACTAATTTCTCAGTAGGAACGATAGATAAAGCAGTTGACCAGATAATAGCAGATGCAAGTGTCATAACTGAATGGTTTGCAATAGACCAGGATGATATGATTGTTATTCCAGATGGAAGAATATTAGGAATCCTAGTATCAGATCCATCTACTACACAATCAATGACGTTGAATATAGACTGGATAGAATGGTAAAATGACAGGTGGTCCAACAACAGCACAAATGATGATTGCAGTTAGGAGTAGTTATCCAATTTCAATCTCACAATCAAATTCTGTCACAAAACGAGTTCTAGCAAATTCTCATATAGAAAAACAACAGGAGACACAAAAAATTCCATTATCAAGATATGCAATACGAGAATTAGTTACACTTGAAAGGGTGTCTAAACAACTCATACTCAAATGGAATATCACAGGTAGAATAAGCAAATCCCTTACGCTTAAATGGAATATTATTCAGAGAATCTCAAAACAATTAACTCTGAAATGGAACATACTGAGTCGTATCTCTAAACAACTTACCCTCAAGTGGAATATTTTAAGTAGAGTTTCAAAATCTCTAACACTCAAATGGAACATTATAGGGAGAATTTCAAAACAACTCACTCTCAAATGGAATGTAATCGGTAGAATCTCTAAACAACTTACCCTCAAGTGGAACATATTTTCACGAATATCCAAACAACTCACCCTGAAATGGAATATGAGAGCAAGAGTGTCCAAACAACTTACTCTGAAATGGAATATCATTGCACGTATTTCCAAAGAACTTACTCTGAAATGGAATACATTATCCAGAGTAGGAAGATACTCGATTAAACTCGGTCTTGGCAGTATTCCTTTCGGTAATATCAATGCAGGAAATCATGCTTCATTATGGTCACAGACATTAACCAAATTCAGTATTGCTTTTTGGGTAAAATATTGGAAACCCGTAGGTGGTGAAACAAATATCGTTCCGATAAGTCATGGTTATCAAGAAACCGATGCCTTCTTTTTTCAATCACAAATACAAGAAGGAGAAAACGGGACAATGCAATTCAATATTGGAAATCCTACAGGTTCAACATCAATGACAAGTGCGAATATTAAACATGGTGTATGGCTTCATGTAGTAGGACAGTTTGATGAAAGTCTAATAGAAGATCAATTAAGAATATACGTTGATAATGTTCAGGGAGAGAATGTTGGCAATTACGGAGATCCGATAAATGCTCTAAGTCGTAACCTCATAATTGGCGAATCAGGAGATCCAGCAGAAATAAAAGTTAAAGATTTACGATTCTGGAAAAACAAGGATTTAACTACACAGGAAAGGACCGATGTATTCAACAATTCAGCAAATGCACCAACTCCTGACTATTGGTTGAAAATGACTGAGGGAACTGGCAATCCTGTTGATTCAATAGGTTCACTTACTGCAACGCTACAAGATGGTGCAATATGGGAAAACGTTGATGCACCTTCTGTGTGGTCTAATCTTGGAAAATCTCTAACACTCAAATGGAATATTCTAAACCGAATATCTAAACAACTTACATTAAAATGGAATATGTTAGGCAGAGTATCAAAGCAACTCAGTCTAAAGTGGAACATCATTGGTCGTATTTCCAAACAATTAACCCTCAAATGGAATGTGTTGCAACGAATTTCCAAACAACTCACTTTAAAGTGGAATATTCTCAATAGAATCTCAAAGCAACTTACGTTGAAGTGGAACATCATTGCTAGAGTATCTAAATCTCTCATATTACAATGGCATATCCTAAGTCGTGTTTCCAAATCCCTGAGTCTAAAATGGAATATCTTACAACGAGTTTCTAAACAACTGACTCTAAAATGGAATATACTTCAAAGAGTGTCCAAACAACTGACACTAAAATGGAATGTTATTGCAAGAATCAGCAAGCAATTAACACTCAAATGGAATATCATTCAACGAATTAGCAAATCACTCACTCTAAAGTGGAATATAGAAGCAGCACTGGAACGAATCTCAAAATCACTGACGTTAAAGTGGAATATCAACAACAGAGTTTCCAAACAACTGACAGTGAAATGGGATATACTGGGCAGAATCAGCAAGCAACTCACATTAAAATGGAATATCATTGCAAGAGTCAGCAAGACACTGACTCTCAAGTGGCATGTTATACAGAGAGTGTCTAAACAGGTTACATTAAAATGGCATATTTTATCAAGAGTGTCGAAACAGGTTACATTAAAGTGGAATATTCTACAACTTGTCTCTAAATCCCTTACATTAAAGTGGAATATCACTGGCAGAGTGTCAAAGACACTAACCCTGAAATGGAATATCATAGCAAGAGTATCTAAATCCCTAACTCTCAAATGGCATATCCTCAACAGGATAAGTAAACAACTTACCATCAAATGGGATATTAGAAACAGAGTATCAAAATCCCTTACATTACGATGGCATATTCTAAACAAGGTTTCAAAATCACTCATTCTAAAATGGAATATAGATTCACCGTTAGGTCAGATTCCAAAGAAAATCAAAATAGGATTCAAAATAAGAGAAGAGATTCCCAGAATTACATCATTTATGCGTGGTCTATACAATAGGAATTTTGATGACCCCAGGTAGATTTACGGCAAGAAAACCGAATATTGAAAATATGACTGATGCAGAACTAGAAGCAGCAAAAGGAATGGAGAGACTGGCAGTGAGAACATCAGAAGTGATAGAAGTAAGGGAAGGAGAAAAAAAATACAGACGTATCAGAAGAGCATGATAGTTAAATAATTTCATTCTGAATACCAGATAATGTGCTCTGGTTGCGATACGAATTACCATTGTAAAAAATGCGGTGAACCACTTTTACAGGAACAGGGTGTCTGTTTCAAATGTGGACATATAATATTTGATACAATAATAGCGGAGTAGAAGCAATAAACTCCGCTATTTTTTTTGACGATGGGTTGGCTAAACGCCAGAAATATTAGATTGTATGATGATTATTAATAATCATTTTTTCAAACTTTTAAGCATATCATGGGAATATGGGATGACGACCCAACGTTCAAAGCAATAGAAAACAATAAAGATATTCGATTAAAACATCTTTCATGGCATTGTTCCAATCTTTTATGTGAGGACTGCGATGGATTTATTCATTACAAATTCAAAAAGGTAGAATCAGAATTTGTTGATGCATCAACTGGTAAAGTTACACAAAAAATTGTTGATTTTGAATGGGATACCGAACATGAATCAGTGTTACTAGATGGCGGTATTAATCAGAGCAGAGAAAATACGCCAGAAGGAAGCAAATGCGAATGTCATCACTGTCATGGAAGACCTGGCTATGATGAATGGAAGAAAAAGACCAAAGAAAAGAACAGCAAAAGACTTGTTGGTGTTGGATTCGTATCAAAATACAAGCAAAATGAACTAGCACCACAAGAAAAGGAAGATTTACGGTAAATTGGAAGTCTCGATTCCGAAGAAAATCCGTGCAATGTCACGGGAAACAGAGGATTTACGGGAACAGATTGTCAAAAAGAAATACAATATCGATAATTTGCAGATGGTCACGGATTCTGAGGGCAATGTAGTCTACAAAGACCCTCATTTATTCTACCTCTCATTTGGAAAACTCATGCATCCATATACAAGGCAAATTGTAGACCGTCTTACCCCATATCAGTATGAATGGTGGAATGATATTGTCAATAATCAATACAATATTGCAATAAAATCTAACAAAATTGGTCTATCAACTATTACCCTTATGGCATTATTTCAGAACTGCCTTCTGAGAGAAGGTGCGGGGAACGAAAAACTGGTTATTGCCCAGACCAGTCAAATGGCAAAAGACCATCTCTACACGCTTAGACGTGCTATTCTCGCTTCCCCTACATTTAAGCACACGCTGATTATGAGACCAGGCAAATACCTGCTCAAAGATGAGGTTACAAAGGTAACTCAGTTATTCATCCATAATCCGTATGAACCTGCCAGACCGTCAAGAATCATCGCTTTAGGTGCATCAGCAGGTATGGCAGTATCATGGAAGAATGTCGATTTTATCCATGTTTCTGACATTACAAAGGCACAAATCGACTACACAGAGGTCATTGATGGTGCTTTTACCCGTCTAGCCATGTCCAGAGGAAAGTTCGTAATCGAGACGATTCCACGTGGACCCAGAGGCAAGATATACTCATTATGGCAGGATGCAACAGCCAAACCCAAGAAAAACTCGTTTATCGCACACAAATACCCGATAGAAATGGCAATAGAAGCAGGTCTCGTATCACAGGATCATATAGATGAGGAAAGAAGAAGACTGGGTGCATTCTTCCCTGAATACTACGGTGCAGAGTTCATTTCTGTTGGTGGTAACGTATTTGTCCCCGAACATGTTGACAGAGCAACCAAACTGTTTACTGAATTACCCGCATATCCTGGGTTCGACATAATATCGTTACCCAAATCTATGGGTGTAGACCCTGCATTCGGTTCTGATTCTACATTCGCCATTTGTGTTACCATGAAAAGACCAGATGGTATAGTTGAAGTAGTTGATGTCCAGGAATTCCAGAGACAAGACCACGAAACCATGTGTAAATTTATTGTCGGTATGATGCACAGACTCAATATTACAAAGGTATACATCGATGCACAGATGCAGTCAGTAGCAGATAAACTCAAAGAAATGCAAAATGACCAGGTGTCCCCTGACGATATGCATAAAAAGGCAACACCGTTTCATCAGTTAAAATGGTCAAAATACAAGATAAATCCGATACGATTTGGTGGTGCAGCAGGATATGGAATGCAGATGATTCAGCATGCACAGCGAATATTCGCAGAAAATCTGATTGCAATAGACCCACGTTTCGGCAATCTTGTGACACAACTGAAAACAGCCACATTAGTCAATCCATCAGGAGAAGCACCTTCTCTGGACAAGGAAACCTACGGCACAATGGATATTTTTGATGCTTTCAGGTTATCATTGATCAACTATGGTTGGGAAAAAATGGAATCATATACGTAAGCACTATTACTGGGAAGATATTGTATATGATTTCAACTGTATGAAAGGTGGAAGACAAATTCAGTGGGAATTTAATGAAAAAGGGGTTCAATTATTCATGGATGGCAAAGAAGTAAACACAACTGATTATTATTACTGTGGAAACAGGTGTTATCTACATGAAAATTAATGTTCCCAAGATTATTGCATCAGACAGGAAGAAAGTATTCTGTCCACTGTGTATCTACGATGGTAGAGAGATTGTTATGGCATGGGAAGGCACTCTAAAGACTTTCAAATGCAATTATTGCAATTACATCGTTCCCAAACAACAGGATGCAGTCGAAAAAGGTTCGCTTGTCGCAGGAAATGAGGAATTATATCAAAGACCTTATGCCAGAAGTGTATCGATACACAAAAAAGTAAAGCCAATGGTGCAAGATGTCTACAATAATCCTCAAGATGCATGGCAAAATGACGAAATGTAAGCACAAAATTCAGTAATGCTTAATAATGAATTATATAAACAATAATTCTGGGCGTTACGAACTGGAAAAATTAAATCAAGAAGATTTTACGACCAGAGTTGAAGAGATTTCTCGCAATATTTCACGTATCTACGATGAAATGGAGTCAGATGAACGTTTAGGCAAGAGAGTTGAGAACACAAAAGCAGACCAGATTAGAAGACTGATTCAATATTACAAAGAACAGGTAGCTTTAGGCACTTTTGTTGACCCAGAAACGGGCAGAAAAAAGAACATGAATGAAATTTGCAGAACTGTCATGCAGGAGATGGATGCAAGAAATTTTACGGGTTTTACGAAGCACCAGGTATGGATAATTATGCCAAACGAGTGCAAGCGTGCCTGGCGAAAACCTATCGATACCATAGAAGGAAAACTTACTAAGGTAAGTTTACCAAAAGAGGATATTGAAGTTGAAACCGTTTATAATGCTTACATGGACCATGTAAACGAACTGATGGATTTCGATTATAATGAGTTACCCAAGAATTTAAGGATTTCTCTGGGTGAACATTTCTACAAGTGTTACCGTGACCATGAAAAACAATGGCAGACTCATGGAATGTCATTTATCAAACACAGTGATGGGCTAAATATTGACAATCCATTTGCTGATATTGTCAGACTGAGGAAAGGAAAACCGCAGGAAGGCATGTTATACAAAGCATGGATGGAATACATTGAAGTTTGCAAGGAAGTTGCCAAGAAAGTAAAGACAGGGATACTCGATGAGAATGGCAATAGGAGAATCAGCCTTGAAGACGAACAAGCAGCAGCTAACGGTCTTACTGTAATGGCAGGATTCCTAAAACCGATGAAAAATGACAAATGGAAACGTGATATTCTAGGATGGGCTGATATTTTACTAAAAAAGATTGAATTAAGGAGTAAGTCAGGTGCAGCAAAGTCATCTCGCAAGTCCTATGAGGTTGAAGGCATGACTGGCAAGCAATGGCGTGGTATTACCCGTGAAGAAATTGACAAAAATCAGGCTAGAATGATAAAATACTTTAAACAATTTGTCGAATATGTGCCCGCATTCTTTATGATTCATCAGCAATTCATAAAGATGTTTGAAGAACCCAGGGCAATTCACAGTATTGAATTAAGTGATAAATTATCCGATTCCGCATGAGTCTTGTGCAAGCCATCCGTGTAAAACTGTCAATAAGTGGCAGGGATTACGCAACAATCAGAATTCCTCATGTATTTGCCGAAAAATACGGCATAGATGAGAAATGCACTGTCGAAATCACTGACAGGGAAGACTTAGGCGGTATCCTGGTGAAAAAGTGGGCAAAAGAATAGTAGGAATGAATCTGGGATGTCCGAAATGCGGACATCAATGGAATACACAAAATCTCAAGGAAATATTCAATATTATCAAGACAGGGGAAACATATTGTGAAGAATGTCAAAGTCTTTTGGTTAGAAAGTTCTCTTAGTTATCAATTTCAAGTGTGACAATTTTCATTATATATTGAGTAAATTATTCGATGCTACTAACGATTATCATGATATGGTTAGGGGTAACAATATCAACGAAAAACCCCATGTAAGAAGCATCAGGTTTGCAAACAAATACAGATCACAGTATGCCACATACAACAACGGCAATTCTATGGTCATACCCAAACCTGGTGAAAATAGGTCTAACTGGAATCCGTTGGGAGAATCTGCACTTCAAACATTCGTATCAACGGAAATTGAAGAAGAGAAATTCAAAGACCTCTACGGCAGAGAGTTCAAAAAACAACTCTATGATATGTTTGCCAATGACTATGTTGCACAGGAAGCAACGCTTATCAGGTCATGGTCAGGATTTGCCAACCAGATTGAAGGAAAATTAGTGCCCAGAATAGACAAAGACTACGAATCAGAAGAGGCATTAAATTCTGCATTAGATGATGTAATGAAAGAGCAGGAACGAAAGAAATTACTCGAATACATAGAACAGGTTATCAGGATAACTGGATTTCGTTACTATCAGCAAGACCTTACACAACAGGCATCTGTAGGTGGCAGGGCTGCTATATTCTTAGAAACATTTGAAGATGAGAACAACGAATACAAGTTTCCGAAAGGAACACCCGCAATAATCAAACCACTTCACTGGTCATTTCTTGACCAGGTAAGAGTGAATACAGGTGACTGGGGTTTCCAGTCCGTCAGATACACTGATATGGAAAGGTCGATGGATCCAGAACGCAAATTCATACCTGCAAGTAAACTGGTCTATGTTACCAAAAATGACAACATGGTAATGCCAAACAACCTGTTCTACGGTATGTCAGATTACCATTCTATACTCAAACTATCACAGATTGTAAGGCGTTGTGAAGAAGTTGACCTTCCAGAGATAGTAGCATCATACTGGGCACAACCAGGTATTCTGAAATTCAACAACATGAATACGGATGAAATTGACCAGTTCATGGACTCGTTAGGTCCAGGTCTGCTGCGTGGATTTAACTCTAAAGTAGATTATCAACCAGTTCCGCTAAAACACGATGGATATTTCATAATGCAATTACTGGGTCAGATGATAGAGCACATGCTGATGAAACTGCGTGTGCCACAGTTCTTATTCTCATTTTCAGGAAAGTCAACATCCCGTTCAGAAGTCGAAATACAGATGAATGTATTCCGTGATGTAGTCCTGGCTTCTGACAGATGGTGGCTAGAACGACACTTATCAGACCAGTTCTACGACCATCTGATAGCGTTGCATCTGGGAGAAGAGTTTGTAAAAGACCCAAAGAAACTCAAAGTAAGATATGCTCATTCGTATATGCCACTGTCATTTGAGGACATTCTGGCTAAAGCAAACTCGCTAGAATTACTATCAAGACGTGCATTTATCGACAGATATGAGGGTAGAAAGATTATCGGATTACCCCCGCACAACAAGAACTTAGACAAATACTACAACGAAATAGGTCAGCTAAAAGACCTCTCACCAGTAGAAAAGATACAGCAAAAACACCAGGAAGAACAGGCAGAAAAACGCATGGAATCATTTGGCGGTGGAAAACAGACCAAATTCCAACAGTTCGGAGAAAAACAAAGTCAGGGACAGAAGGGATTTCAACCACCATCACAGAGGACTAATTCAAAGGTAGTGGCTTCTGTTGGTGCAGGGCGTGGTAACAAGACATGAGTTGGAAAGATACAGCAATAACTAATCCAGGAACCTCAGTAAAATATGGTGCTGATGACCTTGAAATGGTTATGCGTATGTTCAATGGTGTTACTACAGGAGTTAATACAGTTACAATAAAATCCACAAGCAAATGGGGATTCTGGGATAATGTTCTATATTTCAGAAATCAAGCAGATAGCAAAAACACAACAATAAGAGGTCAATCAAATGTTCCTGCAACAGATGTTACATTAGCGTTACCACCTACTACTACAAATGATACACTTACAGCAATAGGAATAACCAATATATTTTCTGCTTCACAGCGATTCGATGCAGGTGCGATACTAAAACAGCAATCAACCCCTGCAAACCCTGCTTCAACATTTCATCACTTTTATGCTGCTTCAAATGGACATCTGATAAGACGTAACAGTTCAGGTGTAGAAGTTGATTACGATACTCTGATAGCAGGATTGCCATCAGGACTCACCAAACAAATACAGTATAACAATGCAGGTGTATTCGCTGCTGAGGCAGGATTTGAATATGATGCAGCAGTCAACGAAGCAACAATACCAGGTCTAACAGTAACAGAAAACTTAATCCTCAATAATACGATTTCACCACCACAAATTACTGCATCACAGAGTAACTATAATCCAACAGGACTTGCAACCGCAACAACTCTCAGATTAACCTCAGATTCATCAAGAGATATTCATGGAATTGTAGCACAACCCAGCGGAACTGTGTTATTCATTCATAATGTAGGTTCGTTTAATATTGTCCTAAAAGACGAATCAGCATCATCAACAACAACAAACAGATTCGCACTTCCTGGTGATCTTACTTTAATACCAGATAACTCTGCGATGATAAAATATGATGGAACCACAGGAAGATGGAGATTAGTAGCAAGTGATACTGTTCCTGTAGGAGTAGCAGCACTGGCATCATCCAATACTTTCACACAGGACCAAACAATAGAAGAAAATCAAGAACAACTTCTTAGAATAAGAAGATTAAGCAATGCCGTTAGTGATGATATTGCTTTCGCATTTCAAGCGTTAGATTCAGGCAGTAATGTAACAACCTATGCCGAAGTAGAAAGCAGAATATCTGATGCTACAGATACAATAGAAACTGGCACTCTTAGATTCAATGTAAGAATGGCTAATATTTTCAACTGTGTTGGTGAGTTTGATGCAAATGGAAAATTCAGATGTGGTGGTCTTAATCGTAGGGTTATACTTGATGAAACTGGATTATCATCATCACGCACATACACATTTCCAAATGTTACTACATTGCTAGCAGGTGTAAGCACTCCTAATGTATTTATCGAAGAACAACAAATTGAAGAAACCAATGCATTAATTCTCAAACTTTATAGAAAGAGCACTGCAACATTTCAAGGGTCAGAAATATGGTTTGACCATAATAATACTACACCTGCACAAGTTAACAGTGGTAACATAAGAATGGAACTTGAAGATAATACAGCAGGTTCAGAGGATGCAGTATTTTCTGTAGCAACAAAAAGAGCAGGAGTTTTAAATAAAAATTTAATGATTAATGGATGGGGAGTTTTACGTGTTGGACCTGATGAAAGTAATGCAGGGGGTGTTACTAGAAATGTAAGCAGAAGTAATGCAGGAACTGTAATTAGTAACACTACATCAGAAGGAACATTATTCACTCAAAACATTCTAGGTAACACAATGGGTGCTAATGGGATATTGCATCTGAGATTAACGGGATTTCTAAGACAGGACCAAGCAACATCAACTATATATACAATCAGAGTGAAATGGGGTGGAACCACACAATATCAGGAAGATACACAAACTATTGCACAACAATCCAATTGGCTTCCTTATATTCTTGAAATATATCTTTACAATATGAATGCTACAAACATACAGGGAATGGTAGGTTCATGGAAAGTAAATGATGGTGCTAGTGCAACTACAGGTATTGGTGATGCAGGAGATGATGAAGGAATGATAAATGCTGTTATAGCAGGAACATCTGCTAATCTTAACAAGGATACTACAGCGAATCAAACATTCGCAGTTACGATACAACATTCGGTAGCAAGTTCTCTCGTACAAACATACGTCGATATGTCATGGTTGGAGATTAATCCATCTTAGGTGATTGGTTGAATGGCATTAACAAAAGCACAGGTCATAACATTTCTGGGTAATAAGAAAAACATAACACCACATGGTAGTATAAAGTATTATACCATAGGTGCATTGAAAATCCTAGTAGAAAAAGATATTATAACAGTAGCCGATATAGTAGCAGAGTTTCCAGAGTTAGCATAAGATGACAACAGAACCAGAAGATAATAAAAAAGAAGAGAATAAAGAAGAGGACCCAAAAGACAAGAAGATTGCAGAATTAGAAACAAGAATAAAGAAACTTGAAATCATAAACAATACGCTTGCTGGATTCATGCTTAATATAGCAACAGACATGCTTCTGATGTCAAGGAACGCAGGAAAAGAAATGTCAACATAGTTATAAAATTTTTTGATTCAGCACCGTCTTTGTGGAAAGTCAGGTTATCTCAGGATATGAACAAGACGGTGATATTTTTGTTACAGTGGTTCTTGCTGATGGTGATGTTAAGGGCAAGAACGGATTAGGATATAGATCAAAGTTACTTGAAGAATGGCATAAGGCAGGTGCATGGATAGGCAGAGTCCAGAATTCCCATCCATCGAGAAACCATCCATTAGTATACGAACCAAAGCCAGTAAAATTACTTGCGTTAGGTGAATCTGCTGTTCCGCAACTGGCAGAATATTATCAAAGAAAATCAGCAAAGTGGGCATTCGGAACTTACATCAAGACCAAACTTGTTGATTTGAAAAATGGTTCAAAGAGACTGTTAGGATTATTTAGAATCGATAGTGAGGGTGCAAGACAAGCCTGGCGTGAAGGGAAATTCCCTAAATTTAATTCAATGTCATCTTTGAATTATAAATTTGACAAAGATGGATTTGTAGAAAAGGGTATACCAGTTGGTTCTACAAGTGTAGAAATTCCTGCATACGGTGAAGATGTGGGCAAGATTCACAACCAATGTGTTGGTGGACCCGACAAATGTGTTCATGAGTTTGATACCAAATTAGGTGAATCATCTGCTGATTGCGAATATTGCCGATATACTGTGCTTACTTCTTACAAAAATAATTTTAGTTCTCATAGTAGCGTAAAGCTCTCAGAATCATCAATGGTAGACAGTAATGATGGTTCTCAGTCTCAATCTACTGGTGAAGAGCAGAAACCAACTGGCATAGAATCAGAAGGCAAAGTAGTCGATGATTCAGTCAGAATAAAAGGTGACGATACGGAAGAAACTAAACCAGAAGAAGAGAAAATAGACTGGAAAACCAAATTTGAAGAATCAGAAAAAGCACGCAAGAAACTTTTGAAAGATTCTGAGGAATATAAAACAGACACAAATCAAAAACTAGAAAAGATAATCAAGGAAAAATTAGAATCAAAGATTCGAGTAGTATTAGAGAAGATTCCTTTATTTGCTTTTGATAATAAGGAAGAGAACAGAGAAGCCGAAGTAAAAGCCTTTATGAAATTCTATCCTAGATTAACAGAAGAAGAGATAGTAGAACAGGCAACTGCGAAATATATGTTAGCACCAAAGATGAAGGCAGCCGTTGAGAAAGCCAAACTGGGTGAATCAGGTATTACCAATGATGGTAAACTAATTGCGGATAGCAATAACCAATCAAACAGTAATATACTGAATTTAGATGAGGTGTTCGGCTAGTGCCAGCACCACAAAATCAAACAGGAGACATTGAACTAATAGGTTCAATCATTCCTGTTTCAGTCCAGGTTGATGCTACAACCGCTGTTATAAACGGTGGAGATGTAGTTCACATGATAGAAGCCACTGATAACTGGGAAACATGTCCAACATCAGGATTAGGACCATTTGCAGTTGCTACCGTATATGGTAAAGCAGTTAACGCTTCACCATCAAAGGTAGAAATTTGGAGAGGTCCAGGTGTCTATGTATATGTCAAAGCAGGTGCGACAATTCCACCAAACAATCTAGTTGCTTCTTCTGCTGCAACAGCGGGCAGAGTAGATGCATTTGTTGAAGGAACAACAGCAGTAACTCGAAAAGTGGGAAGGTATCATGCAAAGGGTAACGTCAGTCCAATACAGGGTGACGGTGTAACAGCAACGACAACTGCCTCAGCAGGAGATTTGATTCTCATAGAGTTATTTGAGTAGGAGATAGATATACAATGAGAGATTATACCCCAACAAACAAACTGGTTGACCTACCTTACAAATACACACCAATGGATTCACTCTCTGAGACTTACAAAGAGACACCTGAATCTGTTCTGTGGATTAGTGAAGTAGACAAGACCATTACGAAAGGAGAAGAACAACTATCAGTTGGATACAAACCAACATTCAAAGAAGTCATTGTCAATTACGGAGAATACAACAGACAAAAGCAGTTACTAAAAGAAGGCAAGATTACTGACTATAAAGGAACAGCAGGAGTTCACCCACAATGGTATGACGATTTCGTCATGGTCCAAAATGCGTGGAACACCAAAGGCAAACAGGGAGTAGTCGAACTAGGAGAATCTGGTATGCTCACTGGTGCCGACTTTGCTACTGTAAAATCTGCCGTTGTTGCTCTAAAGACAACCTCAACACCAATCCGAAATCATATCTTGACAGACCCATCGATGGTTACAAGAATCCAATCAGACAGACTGGACTTGAAAATCGATGACTATGTAGGATATGATGCGATCAACGAAGAACTCGGTGTATGGAATATTCCTGTATCAGGAAAGGGTGGTTTCACAAGCCAGACTGTAAGCCAGAAGAAATACGGATGGCATTTACAGTGGAGTGAAGACTTTACCATGCAGGTCTACGACATCGATGTAATGCAATATCATGTCAATGCATTAAAAGGACAGATGGAAACTGTTATGGCAAAGAAAGTTGCTGCACAGTTCAACGCACTATCTGCAACCACACTAGCATCATGGTCAGCATTCACAGCAGGTCTTTCAAACAGGAACGCAAAGATTGATGTCAAGAACATTGCCAAAGTAGTAGATTCGTCACTCAGAGGAAGTCCACAAAGGATTGTCTCTAACAGAGATGTCTATGATGTATTCCAATCAAATACAGCAGTAGCACCAGGTGGCGTAGGTTCACAAGCAGGAGTCAACTATTCATTTGGTAACGCACTCATCAGGGGAGTAGGCGGATTCGATTCAATAATATGGGGAGTAGATGACCTGATAACGACAGACAGGTTCACAGTTTATGACCCACTCGGAATCATATTCGTAGACGGTCCACAGCGAACTGCACAATACGAAGACACAAGACAAGGCATCAGAGGAACAATCTTCAAAAGATGGTTCGTCAGCAAGATAGTAGACACATCAGTGTTCAACACTGGTAATACTATCCTCTAATCTTTTCTTTTTTATTTTTATTTTTATCTAAAAGTTTAAATCTAAAGTGTAAGCACATTTTATAAGATGTCATATCGTTTCGTTCCAGAACAAACTTCTTTTGATTTTCCACCCAGAGTAAAGGACATTGCCGATGAATTTGCAAGACACGGATTTGAATACAGACTCGACCAGGATAACGACATGGAATCATGGAAAGAGATGGGCTTTGAAAAGAGAGCAAAAGAAAGACCAGAAACAGTAAAGAAAGAAATCATTTGCGTTTACCGCATAAGAGATGAATCAACAGACAAAGAATACATGATTTACAAGGTAAAGAAATCCGCAGCAGGTGGTGATTCTATCGCAGTATGGATGGGCAAGAAACCCAGATTCGATGTGGTTCCTGTTGTTGATGGCAGCGGTGCAGTAATCAACAAACGTATTACAAGATGGAATATGGTCTACACAATCGAATGGTCACTCAAGGCATTCGATGATATTATGAAAGACTCTGATAAGAAAAACACCAGGCTGTATATTGCAGATGCATCGGAAGAATACCACACAAACTGGACAGGCACATCTATCATGATAAAGGATAGCAAGAAATTCAGAGAACTTTCTCATGAAGAATTAATCATGTATGATGAGAATCTAAAGGTAGAGAACCAGGCTAAACTTCCCAAATTCAAATAATAATGCTTACTTTAATTACATAGTTATTTCAACTAGGACTGTATACAGTAAGTAACTGAAAATATTTGGACCCATTAACAATAGTAGGCATCGTAGGTTCACCTGTAATTAGTGCTGTTGGAATCTATGTCCTGGTCAGACATAACAGTAAGCAAGATAGAAAAGATAATGAAACAAAAACCGAAGCACAGAGAGCAAAGATTTCATCAGAGATAAAAGAAGAAGCAGAAAATCTCGAAAAAAATATTAATGAAAAGTTCAACGGTATGTGCGGTTTACTAACTATTAATAAAGAAAATTTTGATCATCATGTAAGGATGTCAGAAAAAGATATGCAATCAGTTGCCGATGACATTAAAGCAATTCAGGGTAAACTTGTTGACATAAGTGAGAAGACGGTTCTTAATACGCATGATATACCAGAATTAAAAACAGGATTAGAGGCTGTCAAGAAAATGGTGTATGGTCTTGACATGGTTGCTAGCCTGGGATTGAAAAAAGAAGAATGAGTCAAAAAGAAGATAGAAAATATCTGTATATCAGTCTTATAATAATAGTGATACTGGCATTTAGTATCCCAATTTTATCTTATATCACAGTTAGGAACAGTGAAATAATTTTTCATGTTTATGATACATCAAACGATACAAAGGAAATTATAGAACGTGTTGATATAGCAGCAAATGAAACTCATAGACAAGCAGAAGTGGCTAAAAATCAGTCAATGAGCAATAGCAAACAGATAGCAGCATTGAACAGAACTTTTGTTGATTCTATACAGGATAGAAACATGGCATTCAATGAAACATTTGAAAAGTTCAATGAACTGGGAAACCAAACAAAGATAATTGCAGAAATATCAGCAGTAAATATTACCAATGAAGAAAAGAGAATAGAGGCAGTAAACAATATCACAAGCACATTACATGCAGACCATCTAATGTTAGAGAAGAAAATTGATGCATTCTGTGATGTATTGAAAAATGCTACACTGCTGAATACCTGTTGAATCTTATAATAATGTGCTTACAAAAATTATTATGGTAAGCACAAGTAATCTCATTTTAATAATCTGTGTGATATATTTGATACCGTCTTTGTTAACAGTGATTCCAGTATCACTGCATATTGCATTCGGTCAGGCAAAGCAACCAGACATTCCTGCCAATCCTGCTGTAACAAAAATACAGGCTAACAGTCTTTCCACAGATAACCTGAGATTACAGGAACAGAAAGGATGGTTATATGTAGAACCGCCACCAAATTCTAATGTTGCCAGTGCTCAGAACTTAGGCAGTGTTGACCCAGGTAGCATAATGGGATATGTTGCCACTGGTCTTGCTGCATTCAACTCATGGCAAAATAAGAAGCAGGGAGATGTTCAGAAAGCACAGGGTTCAGTTCAAGTTAAACAGGCAACAGTGCAGAAAGAATCTTTGAAACTACAGTATGATACAATGGGTGCAGAAAAGGCAAATGCGATAAACAATAGACCAGAAATAAAACTTGAAAATGTTGATAAACTTGAGCAGAAAGCAATAGACACGAATGCGAAAGCATGATGAATATGTAGAATGGTCAGACCTCTCACTCAAAGAAATCTATCGACTATACAAATGATGATTCTCTAATGGTCAAGACACTGAGTGTGGCTAATGTCAACAGTATTGACAAACGCAATAATCGGCATAATCATAGGCGGATTAGCAAGTGCATTCGGTGCATTCATGGGATGGATTTCATCTAATGATCCATTCATAGCAAGAAAATTTGTTACTGGAATTTTAACTGGAACTGTAGCAGGTATCCTGGTTGGATTCGGTAGTGCACCAGTATTTGCAGAAATCGAAAGTGATTTGGCATTGCTGATTGTATACGGTGAAATATTCGGAACTGCATTAGCAGCAACATTCCTGGTTCCTAAAATCTCACATGCAATCAACACAAGAGTCACTGGCACAGCAGATACAGAAGCACACCCAATAAACCCGCCTTCCTAATTTTTTTAGATAGTTTTATTATCTTTCAAGTAGTAGGTATCGATATGAAACCAAAGCACATGGACAACGTGGATATGAGTTTCGTAGCAGGAGAAGAAGTAAAAACAGAAACACAGAAGCCAAAGGCAACAGAAACATTTGAAAGAGATGGCACTAAAATTTATGAAGAAAGAGAAGACGGCATGACAGTATTCTTTGATAAGGATGGAAAAGAACTTCCCGCATCAACAGTAGAAAATCTAGCAATAGGTTATCCGCCTATCCCAGATATAACCGACAACGGTGCAGAGAAGAAGGGAGATTTGCAAACAAGATATGTAAAACAGGAAAACATTCCTGGTGGTGTAAAGTCTACTGATTGTGAAGAGGGAGATTGCGACATGGTAATACTGAGACAGGACTATGAAGATGGTAACGCTGTCATCCAGACCATACCAAAGAAACTTCATAACGTAGTGAAATTTTTAAGAGGTGAATATAGTGGCAAAGAAGAAGAGTAAAAAAGGACCGAAACCAGGCGTAAGAAAGGTAGCGATGGGCGGAAAGAAAGCAGGTTGGTAAAAGGTTAGGTGGAAGCATCCACCAACCATGTTACCATCTTGAAGACAATAACAGTGTGATGCCAGTCAGTCTGTTCTGGTTCTGGAACATTTCCACCACCAATAAGATACAGATGTTTGATATACCTGTTACCGCCTACAACTATTCCCGTTCTGCAATTTTGTTTTATAACTCGTTTTATGTAACGTCTCATTTTCCATCTAGCCATACCTGCTGTAGTTGAATGAATCGATGCATCACGTTCCCAGATATGACAGTTCATGTAAAACTCATCCTGAGTATATCTGTCTGCCAGGTCTGGTGAGAAATCCTCATTATCAATTTCTTCAATCTTTATGACATAACGTTCTGTTGTGTTAATATCTGGTTCATATCCAAAATTTATTTCTGCTTTTGGAACACCTGATACAGTATCATCCCATATAGCCATTAGAAAATTAGTAAACAGGACTTCTGGATCATCAGGAATATCTGGAAGAAGCGAACCGCTTCCACTAACACCATACGACATTAAAAGTCAGTCCTGGGTGATGAATACGGTAATGCATCTGGATTCAATGCAGGTGTTCTATAACCTCTTGCTACTGATGTTTGAGATTCACCTGGTGCAGAAGGCACTGATGCCATTGACTGATTATCGTTTATCGCACCGCATAATGATTTTGCTCTGTTGAATAATTCCTGTGATTTGTTATCAGGGTCACGCCACATTGATTTTACCATTGATGCAGCAAATAACGCTTCAATTATTTTTGCCTGGTTCCATGCAGCATCAGTGCTTACCCAATTCTTTTTGTTTGTATGAAGTGATAACATATCATGTCCGTATTCCATTGCCTCATCCATTTGTAAATCACTGAATTCTGTTGTCTTTGGATGACCGCCTAATTTTCTTGCTAGTGCAGGATCACCAATATAATCTACCATAGAAAAATGATTCACTGATAATGATTTGATAACTATTTAGTTCCTAATTGGCTGACATCGTGTTTTTGATTCATACATGAGCTATGAAGTTTCAACGATACAAGACTGGACTCGTCAAGTTCAATCAATGGAAGAAACAGTAAAAGGAACAACTAACACTAACGGCACATTCCTAAACATTGGAATCGGAACAAAGATTACAGAAGGTATTCCAATGGTGCATGAAGAAATTCCACTTCTGGGTCTTGAAGACAGATATGATGATTCATTACTGGAAGAGCACAACACCGTTACCTTATCATGGTTACTCATCGACACAAGATTTCTGAGATATTGCACTGAGGCAGCAGCAGGTGCAGGATCAATCAACAGAGGTAATTCTTTGCTGAGAAGTCAAAAGATAAACGATATTGCTAACAGCAAAGTCTACAAAGGTTGTGTGTGTGATAGGGCAACGATCAACCTTGATAAAATGGTAAACGTATCTGCAACATTCAAAGCAATGTCATCAACTGACTGGATGACACAGGCTGCACTTGATACTGCAATAGGTGCAACAACAGTATATGCACCTGCAATGACAACAACTCCCTGGACTCACCTTACATCAGGTGTATCACAACCGTTTACATACGGTGGTTCAGCAAGAGATATTGAGAAAGGAACAATTGAAGTATCAAGAAACGCAATGGAAGTAATGCCATTAGGTTCTAAACTCCCACGAACAATCAGATCAGGATTCAGACGTATTGCATTCAACTTTGATACATGGGTAAAAGACTCTGCATTAATCGGTGATGTAAAGAACATGACATCAAGAACAATCACCATGCAGTTGTTTACTACACCTGTCACTATCACACTGGGTGATTGCAGATTCAATTCCTATACAACTGATGCTGATGCAGGAACGGGAGACATCTTCAAAGAAACCCTAGTAGGAACAGCAAAAACAATTACAGTAACCGCACTAACTGTCGCCTCTTAGTTAGCGACACCCTACACTTTTTATATTTCAGTTCTATTCACATGACTATTGGATGCTAAGAAGGTAGACAAGAAAGAAACAATATCCACATTCGTTGATGATATTAAAACTCAAGACCAGTTAACAACAGAACTGGGTCCAGGTGTAGAGAAACAACCAAAGTTACCAGAAGAACCTGTCCTACAAACAATCAAACTTGATTTATCAGGGGCACTTGATGTAGCTGACCTTACCAAAGTAATCATTGACAAACTGGACATTGATCAGGCAAACAAATCAATGGACAGGTATGATGATTATCAGGGCATTGCAAAAAAGATATGGCGTATCAAAGAATCAGCAAGTGATGATTTTGAAATCAGTCTGAGAAAAGGAATCAAGGATAAAGGTAAATGGAAGTGGGAAAGAGATAAAGGAAGACTTCAATATGAGAAGAAAAGGTTTTACTATGAACCCGTAACACGACAGGAAAAAGAAGAGCATATAAAATTACTCAAGGAAAAAGAATCAGCAAATATGGACCTGATAATCGAGACACAAAAGATAAACAAACTCATAAGAAACATGAATACAGACGAGCAGGAAAAATATCTCAAGAAAAAAGAATGGCTAGAGATTTCTGACAAGTTTGGAAATGCACATTATAAATATTATTCAAATTTATTCCAGTCATACTACGGTGCAACTGATGAGGATATAGAACGAATCAATTTCGATGACATCATAAACTACGTAGAGATAGCCCTTTACAAAGAAGGAATCCGTTCCCCCCAATAAGAAGAACCCTCAAAAGATGGATTTGGGGGTTATCCTTACCAAACCAAGTTCCTGAAAGGGTATACTGGTATTGCAAGATGATAAACATGTATATCGTTTATGACAAATTCCCCTGGGAGTTAGGCTATCCGCCATACGCAGAATTCGATAACCTGTTTCCATTTATCATAAAGGAACTGCACAAGAAAGAAGAGCATCAACGCAAGACAGAACAGGATTTCAATGAGCAGAAAAATAGTAGATAATAGATTGTAAGTATAATTTTGTTTCATGTCAATGAGGCTTACTACAAGTGCCAGAGGCATAAACGAAGTTATCACCAAATTCAAAAACGCCCAGGGCAACTTTGAAGCATGGCGTATTGTAGAGATAATTAGATACTGTTTACAGCATGTGGTTGATGAGGCAAGAGGAAGAGCACCAGTAAGGACAGGTGCACTGCGTGATTCAATAGACCATATAATGTTATCAGAGAATTTTCCCATGATTGTTGGTGAAGCATTTGTAGGTGCACCTTATGGTGCAGCAGTTGAATACGGATATGTTGCAGCAAACGGAACAAAGGTTAAAGGTGCAAATTACTTTATGCCCGCAGCAATGCGTTCTCGAAAGATGTTCAGTGATATGATAAAACAATACATCAAAGCAACAGTTGATGGTGTTGCATATACCCCCCCCTCATCGGGAAGGGGGGGGTCAAAAAGGTTCAAGAAGTTCCAGTTCAAACAGGAAGTAGGTGGAAAGACAAGATACAAATATGGACCTAAAAGGGGAACAGTAGGAAGACAGTTCTCAACATTGAAACCCAGTTCCAGAAAGAAACCATCAACGAGATTCGCAAGCAGATACGGTGGCGGTGCATCAATTATTCGTGGATAGTTAATACTAACATCTTATTAGCATCTGGTTTCATCCCTTGTCCGCTAACAATACAGTTTCTATACAGTTAGTTCTACAAGGGAGTCCCGAAGTTGTTAACCAAATAAAATCTGTTCTTATGGGATTCAACCAGTTAAAGGTAGGTCTTGACGGTGCGAAACAATCAATGTCGGGGGGTTTTCGCTTAGATGGTTTGCAGGGTCTACAGGCAGCAATCGGAACTACCGAACAACAGACCAATAAATTTCGTTCAACATTATCAAAGATAGGCGGTGAAATATCCAAGAACGGTTCAGCGTTTTCTGTTGCTGCTGCATCAGTCTGGGGTGTTTACAACGCTTATGATTCTTTAACCAAAGTGCAAATCAGGGCAAGTCAATCAATAACCAGAGTCTCATCACTTACTACGACACTTGCTACACTGGAAAACAGACTGGCAGAAGCCAGAGATAAAGGAAACCTCTCGGCTGAGGAAATGGCTATACTTGAGCAAAGGATTACTGATACAAAGAGCAAACTCGCAGTAGCACAGGAACGTTCTGCTGACTTGCAGGGAGATGTAAATGAGGCGTGGGGACAGTTTGCATCACAGGTAGGACCGCAGGCAATAGCTGCTACTGGTTCTATGGCACAGGTAGTAACAACAATGAGAGGAAGTCTTACTGGTATTATACCCAGGATAAAAGAGTTCTTTGGTGGAATGTCTTCTATTGCGGGTTCATCGGCTGCTGCTGCAACATCAGTCACCCCTCTGGGTGGAATATTTCAAGCAACAGGAAATGGTGCACAGATAGGTGCTACTGGTATCCGTGCAATGTCAGGTGCAATAAAAGGTCTCTTAATAGGAACTGGTATAGGTGCTGTCCTTGTTGCAATAGGATTACTCACAGAAGGATTCGGTCTTCTTACAGAAGCAACAGGGGAAACATCAAAACAATTAACAGACGAATTTGGCAAGATGGGGGAAGGACCAAAAACATATCAGACTATGGTATCAGACCATCTTTCCAAAGCAAATGAAATAGTTCAGGCACATGCAGAAGTAGTAAAAAAATCCAGCCAGGAACAGACTTCTGCATACGTCAAGAGTGTAGAAGAACAACTGGTAGCAGACAGAGCAGTTCAAGAAATGATGACAAATAAAACTAAACTGCATTTGGATACAGCAAAAACCAGATTACAGCAACTTAAAACAGAAGAAGAAGGAATGATAAAGTTTGGTGTAGTATGGCAGGAACAAAATAGAAAAATCGAAGCACAACAAAATTCGGTAAACGCTTTAGATTCTTCATATAAAACATACAATTCAACATTAGGTCAGATTGATTCAACACTTGTTACTGTAGGTCAAAGATACACTTACCTTAAAGAACAGGAACAGGCAATAGCACAGAATCAGGATTTATTACGTAACAATTTAGGTAATGTAGTCGTTCAATGGGATAACACTGTAGAAAGTATGAAGAAAGCAGTAGATGCAACAATAAAACAGGAAGCAGCAACAATAAGGGCTACTGGTTCATACGAAGATGCAATAGGACCACTAGAAGCATGGGCTAAATCTACATTCGGTCAGGCAGGTAATCTTGATTTACAGGCAGCAGCAGTATCCTATGTTCGTGACAAAGTAAAAGAACTGTTACCAGACCAGGAGAAACTAACAAAGGCACAAGAAAAATCCGATAAAACTATGGATACAATTATAGACAAAATGGCTGATCTCGCAGTGAGATATGGAGTAGATGTTCCAGTTGCAATAGCAACAAGTGTAGAAGCAGTAGATGATTATGGTAAAGCACTTGAAAGAAATCAGAAAGCATTAGATGAATGGAAGGATAAACTATCGTTCCTCAATGATATTTCAGGTGCAGAAAAAGCATTCAAATTAGAATTCGATATTGACAAGGAAGCAAGAGATTTCGTTAAAGATTTACCAAAAGATACCAGGAAGAAACTGAAACTAATCATAGATACACAATCTGATTGGCAGGGAGTCAAGAGTATATTTGAAATCATTGCACCATCCATATTCAAAGGAGTTGTGCAACGCAATGAAAGAGGCGAAGTTATTTCAGCAACAGTAGAGATACACCCAGAACTTGACAATGAAGACAGTATTGGTGATATTGCAGACACAATGATTGAAACAATCAGAGACCACTTTGGAAAAGCAGCAAACAAAGAACCAATATCATCAATCATTGAACAACTTGAAGGTGCAGATACAGCAGCAGAACTTCAAGCAGCATTCCAAAAATGGAATATATATCTTGAAGATATTGTATTTGAAGACCCATCAGCAGTAGCATCAGCATGGGCGGGAAAAGCAACAAGTGCGGTAACTACTAAATTTAGTAATTTAGGTCCACTGGGTGATGCAATACTGAATCCCAAAGGAAAAGGGGGAACCACAGTAAATCAAGGTGGTAAACTTGTTAATGTTCCAAATGAACCAGGCGGTAACGGTGAAACTGCTGCACAGATAGCAGACCAGACAGCATTACAGGCTGCATTACAAAAGACACAGACTGCACTTGCTAATTTATCAAATGAAGGAACAAAGTCACTTGCTGCACTGGCTAAGGCATCGAGTGCAGCGATGAACGGTATTTCGGGTAATCTCAAAGTTGGTGAGGTCGCTGCACAGAAAATACAGACAGGACTTGCAAATCTATCTAATGAAGGCGTAAAATCTCTGGCAGCATTAGCAAAAGCATCAAGTGCAGCAATGAATGGAACAAGAAACAATCTGAGTGTAGGTGAAGTTGCTGCACAAAAATTGCAGAAAGGTCTTGCCAACCTGGCAATACAGGGTTCAAATTCACTGCGTATGCTAGCACAAGCATCAAGCACTCACATGAATGGATTTAGAAACAATCTCAAGGTAGGTGAAACAGCAGCAAGAAGATTACAGTCAGCAATAGATGATTTGAAGAGTAAGAGTATAACAGTAACAACAACTTATGTAACAAAGAAGGTTAATGCTCAGCATGGATTTCATGGTGTGGTAGCAAGTCCTACTAACTTTACTGTCGGTGAAGGATTCAAACCAGAACTTGTAAGCGTTACACCGCTTTCTCCTGGTGCATCATTACCACAATCAACAGGTGTGGAAATACAGTCAGGATCAGTTAATCAGGTTATAACAAGAAATAAAGGCAGAGGTGTAAGTGGAAGTTCAGGTCCAACGTTTCTAAGAATAGAGATGCCAGTATATCTATATCCAGGCGGTGATATGCTGCGTAAAGAAATAAGAGAAATTCCGCTTGAAGATACAGGGAGATTCATGACAGCATGAGCACATTGCTATCAACAGCAGAAGAATACCTGGACCCAACAAAGTTCAAACTCATTATCAAGACACCAGATGAATCTCAAACAACATATACATTTGATTCATTTGATTTATCCAGTCCACCATTTGACCTTACAAGCATTGATGTTAATGCAGGTATAGGTCAGACTGGAAACTTTTCTTTTACCATTGATGATACCAAAGATAGAATAATTGGTGATACAATAGAATGCGGATCTATAGCCATAATACAGGCAGCAAAAAAACAAGCAGACTACAAGAATATAATGTATGGAATAGTGGATGATGTTACTGATGATTATCCAAGTGGTAACAGACTGATATACAAATTCTCAGGTCTGGGTATTGGCGTAATACTTAATTATACATTTCTTAATTTTGTAAAGAGTGCAAATAAAGAAGATATTGTATTACCAGAGACAATAATAAATGATCCTGAATTCCGTATTGATAATCTTGCATTAGAATTATTTCAATCAACTTCTGTATTACCAATAGTAAATTCACCCACACTGCAACAGAGAGGTGGATACAATCTTGACAGTATTGCCAATACAATAAAAGTAATACTGCCTTCCATTAACAATCCATACTCAACTGCATCCACAATTCTTGAGAATTTTGCATCATCAAGCGGAACCGTATCTCATATCGATGCTAACAAAAATGTATACCTCAGACCGCCATACAAGGTTCACTCAGGAATTACAATAAGACAGTGGGAAACAGACCCGATAACAGGTCTGCCAACACGACTCAATGATTCTGCTGAGTTCACATCATACTATTTTGGCGGATGGTCTTCACGCAAGATGATGAGAGCAGATCAGGGATTTTTCAACAGGGTATATCTTACAATAAACACAGAGCAACTTTTATCCACGTCAACAGGACAGACCACGCCCAACTTTACATCTTTAGCAGTCAAAGATATTGGACAGCAATTCCTACCTGGCAGTGTAAAACTATTCAATGTATCACTTCTGTTATCAAAGTCAGGAACAGGTAGAAGCACAGTTGACGATTCATATAATCTCACTGGTGTGCAAGGACTTATCTGCGAAGATAACGGTTCTGATAGACCATCATCAAAGGTAATTGCTACATTCAATATTCCATACGACCAGATAAACACATCACCTACTGCTGTATACAAAATAGACCTTCAATACAACGTATCAAGCATTGATCAGAATAAACTACACTGGATAATACTTTTCAAACGTGGTGAAAGTGAAGATAGCACAATACAATGGTATCATGATTCTGATTTTACAACTGAGTCTACTGATGAACTGCCACGATATTCTGGAACAAAAAAACCGTTTACAGAACAACCACTTCCACAATCAGAAGATTTCGCAGCAGGATGGGGAACTAATTCCAGAGGTCCAGTATACCGTCATTCATTCTTTGTTACTAATAAAACCACAATGGAAGTATCAGACCCAATATCCATTAAAAAATATACACCAAATAGACCAGTAGAGATAAGAGTTAATGCACCCTGGATAACAGATGTCAGGACTGGCTTTAAGTATGCAAATACGTTGTTGCAATATGGGGCTAAACTCAAAAGAATCTATGAGAAAAAGCAGTTATCAATTCCTACAAAGGGATTTTCACCTCTTGAACTCGTAAACATAGTATATCCACCCGCAGGGATTGACAAAAATTCAAATCTCATGGCAGAAATAAACAATGTTCACTGGAATGCAAACGCATACAATCAGGAGAATCCATTTGGTTCATATTTTGTCGATTTGACAGCAGTTGGTTACATGAATCATTATCAAAATAAGGTAAGGGAGTCACTGGTATGCACGCAGTAACTTTTGATAATGTTGATGTAAGCGGTATTGAACGTGCAGTTCTATGGGATTATAAAACAGATTCCATATCAGTTATTAACTATATTAAAACACTGCGTGATTTAGAATATGAAATACGTTACTGTAGAGGGAGATACCCAGAGGAATACCGCAGACTCAAATTAATAAAACATAATATGATGGATGACTATGAGAGCAAAATAGATAGAATATGGAATGACCAAAAGACAGGGACATATTTCAGAAAGGGAGAAAAGTTTGAACCTCACCAGGTAGTCAACAAATTTGAACCACATGCAGAAAAGAATCATAACTTAAACATGTGGGATGGGATAACTGGATATACAGAATTCATAAGCGGTGAATCTACTGATTATTTCAGATACATGGGTGCGGGCACTGGAACCACAACACCCACATTCGCTGATCCTTCACTTGAAGAGGAAGTAGTGCGTGTTGATATTCTTGTTTCTGGTGATCTTAATTCTGATGGTATAGTGCTCAAGAGCACTGCTGCATTTCCACCTGCTATTCCTGATAGTGATATAACAGAATTTGCTTCATTTGATAAACCTACTGGCGGAAGGATGGAATACCGTGTAGTAATAGAAACACCTTTGTTCCATAAAAAGGATATTACATTTGTCCAGGCATCACACTCTACTGTATTTCAGGCGGTGCAGAATGAAGAATGAGTTATAACTGGGCGTTAATAAGAGGTGGAAGTGCTAATCCATCCAGTCTGAAATACACAGCACTTATGAACAAACAGACACTTGCAGAAAATGAATTGTTCAAACCAGAAAGACAGGAACCTCAGATAATATCAACTCATACTGAGGATTTAGTCCTTATTCAAGACCCATTCATGTTTACAAAACTAAAACCAGTAACGTTGATATACAAAGGACCATTTGAACCTGACGGAGTGCATCTAAAACTATGGTGCAAATTTAACCATATTGCAAAGGAGATGAGAGATATGGCATTTTCTGTAAATTTAGAGGATTATCCGTATCTTCCAGGACTTGTTCTAAAACCACATGGTAATCCAAAATTGTGTGAGGGTCCTGACTTTGATGGTATCAAAGGTGGCAGTATTGTAACTAAAATAAACAGTAATCCTAACATCATTGATTATTACACGATAAGTAATCCTGCATCAATGAATTTTGGTATTCAACCATCCTTTGATTTGAATCATGTTGGAATTTCAATATTTTTCAGGTTCATGCTTGAAGGTGAACCAGTTCAAGATAATGGTGTAGACCCTACATTATGGTATCATGCTGAGGAACTAACCACTTTTGGAAGTATGATAAGAATAGGAACAAACAGGGAATTGAAATTCTTTATAAAAAAATCAGGAAGCACATTTAATTTTATTTCACCAAACAATGCTGTTGTTCCTAATGTATGGACCACTGCATGTTTGACATACAAGTTCTCTGATAACGCAATGACTATGACAATAAACAATGTTCCACAGACTGACTCTGCGGATGAAACTCCAACATTTGATCATGTTGATAACAATGTAGTAATAGGTGCATCACAGTATCCGTTTAATGCAGGTAGATTTGTCGGAAGACTTGATGATGTAAGATGGTATAGTAATTTAATATTCAATCGTGACCATGAAACAAACATCTGGAATAATGGTCGAAGTATATGTGCTGCATCTGTATTATCATTTGATGGTGTTAATGATTACATTGACCTACTAGCAGATACAGGTCTGTGGTCAAGGTCATTAGATAAATTCAGTTTTTCAATATGGATTAATCCCACTACTATTCATGATATTAATTATAGAAACATCATGGCTATTGGAGATGGAAATGATGAAGTTTATCTTTCATATAATAGTCCAACCCAATTGGAATTAGGTGTTAGTAAAGATGCATACGTAACAGCAGGTTATGCTACAACAACACTAGCCAACACTACTAACAAATGGCATAATATTATTGGAACCTATGATAAAACATTAGGGTCAAACAATCTAAAATTATATCATAATGGTGCTTTAGTGAGTCAGGCTAATTATGCTTTCACACTAGCGATTGCATCAACAGCAAAAATGTTATTAGGAAGATATGAATTTGATGCACCTTCATCTTTTCAATATAAAGGTGCAATGAAAGATTTCAGATGGTGGTATAATACAGAACTCACACAAGCACAGGTTATCGCAGTCAGAGATAACAGAACAGATGCACCTCTTCCATCTTATTGGTTAAAAATGGGAGAAGGAAATGGCAATCCAACTGATTTTATTACAAGAACGAAAGTAGGAACGCTTACAAACGGTGCATTGTGGACTATAGGTTCTAGCCCACATCCTATTGGATTTGGTTCTCTTTCGGTAGTAGGATATGCTAGATTTAATGAGAATGTGTATGCTGGCGGTTATGATAGCACAGGATTTGATTCAACAGGATTTGATACAACATAAATGAGTAATTTAGGACCGAGATGGCAGGATGATGAAAACTATTCTCCTGCGAGAATGGATGCAAAAACAATTTTTAGAGATACGGGAACCAATATAGTAGCAACAGCAACAACAAGGCAGTTAGGTCTTGTATGTCCTACTGATACTTCTGGGGGACTGATAAAAAATGTCCTCTATTATGTAGATTATGATTCAAGTTTCAATAGACTGGGATTTGAACCAGTATTTCGTAAACATTTGCACAATGCTACTACTGCCGAAGCAGGTGGAAGATTACTTGATATTGAATTTGCAAACCTGAGTAATGTTGGAAGAATAGAAATGGTTTCATTAAGGGATCTTGATGGATGGGATATAGAAACAGGAAGCGGTGGAACTGCTGTATATGACGATACTATTCCTGCACATAAATTTGAAACTGGTGTAACCACTGGTGCATACGCAGGTGGATGTATTAAATCAGGACTTGATTTTGCATTTGATGATAATCTAGCATTTCAATTCGGTCTTGATACTAATGCAAATTCTAATCTTGTCATAAGAGTTGGTCTTAATGTAGATAATACTAATCAGACTCCCAATACAGCAATACGGAAAATTGGTATAGAAGGCTGTGATGGACATGGAGTTAATTGGGTTCTAATTAATGGTAATGGTAATTCTGGTAGTCAGATAGTTACAGCAACAACAATGCCATTATCAACAACATTCATTAATGCATACGCATTATTCCATATACCTGCAACAGAAAATAGAGTTTACAAAAATGGAATATCTAATGCGGTATCAACAACAAATATTGCATCAGATGGCGATACCGATAAAACAAGAGTAATGCGTGCAAGTATAAAACTAGCAGTAGGAACAACTACAAAGAAACTGTGGATTTCATATTATCAAATAGTTGGCAACATTGCAGGGAACCTCATAAACATAGTGTAGTAGTATGACAGCAAGAGTATATCATAAGTCAGTGAGATACAGACTTCATGATGTAGAGATTAACGCATACAAACCTGAATGTCCTGGTATACAGGTTACTTTTGATAATCATGACCCAGTTAATCATGAGATAACTGCTCATTATTCATGCAGTGATGACCCAACATTGCATCCAACAGAACAGAGAACATTAGATGATATTGAAGAAGAAATATCAAGAATGGAACCACGTATTGTTACTGAGAGTAGAATCAAATATCCAAACAAGTTTTACATGGAAGTCCATTCAATACTAGACCTTCCTGTATACGATGGTCAATATGATGTTCTTAGAAGTAAGGCAAAAGATGTAGTAAGCATGACAATATCAAAATCGCAAATGTATGACATAAACAAAAGATATGAAAAACTCGGTCTTAAAGGTCTCAAGACTAACAAAGTAGATATGGGAACAATGACATGGCACTGACTTCCTCTAACATAGAGATGAGACTGACTGGCGGTAGTTCCAATACAGACCCTAACCTATCTCTAGGTGGTAACGTATCAACTACTAAGGTAAACCCCAGTTCACTACATAATTTATTCAGAAGGATTACTGAATCAGAGGCTTCCAGTGGCGTAACACTTTATCGATGTGTCGCAATCAAGAACAATGCATCTGAGATAATGCGTAACGTGGTTTTCTACATGGTGCTTGATACAAAATCAGCAGATGATCAGGCATTATATTCATTTGCACAGGTAGGAAAAAATGCAGTTGAAACCGCTATTGCTAATGAATTTACCACACCAACTGGAAGCAATATTGATTTTATTGCTGCATTAAAAAGGACAGCAGGATTAAAACTGGGAGACCTGGCAGCAGGAGATTTCAGATGTGTATGGCTTAGAGTAACCGTAAATCCTGGTGCTGAAACATTTGCTGATAATTTTTTCAGAGTCAGGGCTGAGGTTAATCCATCAACAACAAGTGAACCATCAGTTCCATCGCCAAACCCAGATACAGGAAGCAATTTCAGTATGGCAGCCCTTGCTGACATGTCATGCAATTCTGAATTCCAGTCTAATTTCAACAAGATAAAGGGAAGAAACACTGGATTCATAATATTTGGTGGTGATAATGCATACAAAAGTGGCAGTCAATGTTGGCTGGACATCACATCGTCATACCGTAGTAAATCTGGAACTGCATTTGGAAATCATGATGTAGATGAGTCAGAATCACAACCAGAAACAAAGAACGCATTGAAAAATGCTTATGGATATGGTGCTACATATAACAAAAAAACATTCAATAATGTTGGAATAGTATTCTTAGAATCAGGGGAGAACCAGAGTGTATCTGATTCTGTTGGTTCTAACCAGTATAACTTTATTGAATCATCACTGAAATCATATTCAGAAAATCCTGCAATCGAATGGATAATTGTGTGCAATCATTACAACATATACGGACCGCCTTCTGATCATGGTAACAATACTGGTGGTCGTGATAGATACGATCCACTGTTTGACAAGTATGGCGTAGATATAGTCATAACAGGACACAATCACAATATGTGGCAGAGCAAATTAATCAAATACAATTCTGGTTCACCTGGCAATCCAACGATTATTGGAACTGATCCTAATTATTCTTACAGCAAGGCAGCAGACAATCATGGAAAAATGTGGATAGGTGCAGGTGCGGGTGGAAGAGCACTTGATTCCATAGACAGTAATCCTTCATACATTGCCTGGTCAAATGGCAGTAATTACGGATATGTGTTCTTTGAATTCTCAAACAGTGGAAAGAAAGTTACAATCAGATTTTACACGAACTCAAATAATTTACTAAAAACAGCGACAATAACTCATACATGATAGTAAATGGGCAATCAACTCGATAAATTCAACATAAAAATGATTTACGCCACAAGAGTGGGTGCTAGGGAGTGGTATATGAATAACAGTAATCCCAGTGATGATTCAAGAGTAGGTGGTGATTTTGAGGATGATATTGGTGAAGGTAACACAAATGATGGATGGACAGTAAAAGATGACGGTCAGGTTAGATTACATGTAAGTCCTGAGAAAGAATTAGTAGGATACAGCAATCCGAGTCTGGATCACAGTGTTGCAAAAGGCAGGGGTTACATGTCATCATCAAAAGACTGGGATATGAGAGGGTTTGAAATGACAGCCAGGATAAAATGCACAAACCATGACAGCGATGATGGAAGATTTATAATGAAAGGTCCATCTGGTTCTCACAAGAGTAACACTGTTGATTGTTCTGGTTCATCATATACATCCAGATTCTTTGTTGCTGATACTGGAAGTGATGCAGGAACAACTGAGTTTTCTAAAGAACAATGGCATGTCCATTATGTAAACAAGAGTGGAAGTCACAAGTCAACTGGTCTGGGTCATATTTTCAACAAATGGGTGATCTGCAAATACATAGTATATACAACAAAGTCATCAGACGGAACAAAGACTTTTGTAAAAATAGAACTATGGCTTAATGTGAATAACGATGGTATTACATTCAAGAAGGTTAATGAAACTGTAGATTCTGGTGGATGGGGAGATGATGCAACAAGATGCGGTGCAGATAGGGATGATGAGATAATGACATGGAGAGCACCGAATCTCACATTCAGATGGGATGGACCTGCAATAAGATTCAAGGATTTATCCATAAGAGAAGTAGACCCATCAAAGATTGCAGGTGATTCATCAGAACCCGCAGAACCCCCTGCTGCTGGAACAGTGCACAGGGATTGGGATATAAAATATAATATAATATCATTTCCAATAGATTCATGTTCTCTCGGACAGGATACTACTACATTAACTAAAATATACGATGTCACCGATGACGGGTCACAGTCAAACCTTCATAAAGATAGATACCGTGTGGCTGTCCTGGCAAACGGCAGTAGTTCACAGATGATAGGAAAGAAACCAAAGAGGATAGTATTAAGACTGTCAAAGACAGGAAATCCACCCGCAGGTAATGTTACATGCGTTCTGAGGAAAGGAAGCGATGACGAAGTAGCAGTGACGTATACATACACTGCTGGTGGCGGTAACTTAGCAGCATCAGCACTTACTACCTCAAAGGCAGACTATACTTTTGAGAATCTCACAGCGAACTATTCATGGCAAACAGGAGATAGACTATGTGTTGAATATTCAGGCAATACGGTAGATACAACAAATGAAGTAAACGTATATAGAAACAGCGATGACCCGTTTGACGGTGCAAATACATGTGCAATAAAATTCGATGCAGGGGGAGTCCCGCCTACGGCATACACATCTCCCGATGTATTCCGAGACTATGCATTTGTGATGTATGAGTGATTCTAAGAATCTAAGAATCCGAGAATCTGAGAGTCTAAGAATCTCATAGTTATCATTAGTATCTTCTTTGCCAGTGCTTACAATGGCAAAGTTAGTCATATTTTTAGTGATTGCAGCAATACTGCTAGCATCGACTATAACCTCACAAAACGTTTTAGCACTAAGTAAAATGGAAAAACAGGTTAAAAAATTCATACGAGCAGAAACATCAGGCGGAAGTAAACTATCTGACCTGTGCACTGTCACATTACAAATTAAGGATAAAGAGAATGTAAGCAAGACATTCAGAGATATATGTGAAGAAAAGCAACAACCAGACGATAATCAAACAATTCCACCCACAGACAATCAAACAATACCACCGATAGACAATGGAACTGTAATTCCACCAGTTGACAATCAAACAGGAAATCCACCTGAATGCAACACTGGTGAGTTCTGGAATGGAACTGGATGTGAAACAAATCCACCATTACCAACCTGTGATACAGGAGAATTCTACAATACTACTTCACAACTTTGTGAACAACTACCGACTACAGAACCAGGAAATGATACACACACCCCACCAACACCAGTTTCACAAGTAAAGATAATTGGAGTAGGTGATGTAGAATGCGAAGGCGATGGAATCAAAGTTCTAAATCAAATCAAGAAACAAAATCCAACACTTGTATTGAACCTGGGTGACTTGTGTTATGACAGCACTTCAAGTAAATACATTAGCACATGGGGTTCATTGGGTAATCTTCTTGCCTGTCAGATAGGCAACCATGACTCAGAAGAAGATGGAAGTGCATCACTGTATAGAGATTTCCTAGCATACTGCGGTAATGATTACACAATAAAGCGTGGAAATGTTCTTGCTGTAGGACTTAATACAAACGATAACAGTGCAGGAATGAAACTGCAATCACAGAACGTAGTAGCAAGACTATCAAACTCAACATATATGAATGACGTTGATATTGTTATTATCGCATCGCATAAACCAATATGTCAAACTCCGCCTAATTCACATCATCCTGTAACTGAGGATTCAGCAGCAAAGGCAGTAAAGACAGCATTTTGTGAACCGATAAAACAAGCAGTTGGTCCAACAGCGAAACTCATTTTCCTAAACGGTCATAATCACATAATGGCTAAAGGTGTGCAAGATGGAATAACATATATTGAAAGTGGTGCAGGTGGAAGGAATCATTATGAATGCGGAACTAATGCAGTATTCACATTCTGTAATAATACCAAATATGGATTCTGGGAACTTGTATCAAAATCTGATGGCACAGCGACAATGAAATTCAAAGATGTTAATGGGGGAGTAGTAAATTGAAGTTCACAGGAAAGATAAACGAACCGTCAAAGATGACCGTCACATCACCTGGTGACTGGACTCAAACAAAAGGTCCAGTAGTAAACCTGCGAGTAGCACTTGACGGCAAATCAGCAAGTTTCACGCCATCAGAAAACGGACTCTATGAATTTAGATGCAGCAGTGCACCAGAAGCATTTGAAGTCCAGGTAGGCGGAACAGCACCAGAACCACAACCAATACCAGACCCAGATCCAGACGTTCCACCGACACCAGAACCAACACCGCAAGAAGGAATACTATGGGATAGTAACATTAATGGTAAATGGAATGATGGAAACAAAAGAGAGATAACAGTAAAGCAAGGTTCACAACAACCAGACGATAAATCAATATTCGTTGCTGCATCAGGAAGTCCTAAACTTGTAGTAGATGGAAATGGAGTTGCACATCTTGTAGCAGGCAGTGGTGGGGTAGATAACCTATCACTCAAACTCAGAAGCCGACACCAGGAAGGCGGAGATTGTGCCAACAGATTCGGTGGTCATGGCTGTGCTATTGATTCAAGCACTGTAGATTTTAAAACAGAAACATGTCACAACGAACACACAGGCAGCAAATCATTTAATCATGGAGTAAATATAGGAACATCGTGGCATCGTGTTGACTTTACCTGCAAAGATACCAAAGTATCTTGCGTAATCGATGGTAAAAAGATAGGCGAACACACAGTAAGTATATCTCATGGAACCAAAGAAAAATGTGACCAGAACTCTTATTTCTGGATTAGACTAAACAACTCAGATCATGGCAGAATCTATGTAATGGCAAAGAACTACAATTCCAAACTAAGCCTGGACTTTATGTTTGAACCTAGCAAAAATTCAATAGCACTGAGAAACGTAAGACTGGTAGCAGTATAAAAAAATTCAGGCTAGCAGCATAACTGCTAGCAATATGATTGCTATCACAACAACGACAACACCAATGACCATGATCACATAACCAATTTTTTGTATTATTGGTTCACTGAACACTCTATTGACAATGTAGCCGATTGCTATCAAGACAATACCCAGGATTAAAGTTCCTAACCAATCCATCATTATACATCGCTAGAGTAACAAGATTATTAAATCTTTATCTTATTTGTGCTTACACATTGATTATCTTAGTAATCATCTGATATATGACGATACTCTAACTATTAGTTTTATATAGAACTTGTTTTCTAGTTGCTATTGATGAATAGAATACAATACATAGTATATCTAGTTGCATCGTTACTGTTTGCCAGTAGTATACCATTGGTAACAGTCAGTGCGGAAAAATGTGAAGACATCACAGGTGTTGAGAAATGGGGTTCTGAATCTCATGGTGACAATAACCCATCAGAAAAGAAATTTGAAAAAATGCTGAATGATGAATCCGTAGGTATATGCAAACTTGCACAGGCAATAGATCACATGGAAGTCACTGGTTCTGTAGATGATTGGTCAGATTTTAAAGAAACCACAGTATTCATGGGAACCACAGAGAAGGTTCAGGATTGTCTAAAAGATAGATATGAACTTCCTGACGATGACGGTGATGAGCACCTGGCAGATTACGAAATACAAAAATGTGCAACTGGTGACTACTAAAAAAATACCCCCCCATTTAAAATAGGGGGTATGTTTTATTTGCCGAATACGTAGCTGAGTCCTACAAGTCCTATTACTACAGCAACAATTATCCAGACAGATATTTCCCATTTGTATCTAATCATTTTCTTTTTTCTTTTTCGCTTTTTCATACAGTGCTTTCAAGTCTATCGGTTTCTCTGGATTCTGCGATATTCTATTAAATTTGTATTTCTCTTGACTAACTGGCATTCTCTTTTCCTCTGTTATCCCATAAATAAGAAGTTTGCAAAGCACAATCATTGCATAGATAGACCCACCTTGTATCAAAAACCAAACTTCTTGCAATCATACTGGGTTGGAAATGTTCATCAAATTTCTTTCTGCACTTTCTACATTCACCTTTATCAAATAAACTCATTTATCATTCTCCTTTTCACAATCACAATTATAATACAATCCTTTATCCTCATTAGATTTAATTTCGCAATCTTTTCCACATAAAAGACATTTGATTTTTATTTTCTTTTACACTCCTGACATGGATTAGCCCAACTCTCATCATAAAACTCTGAAACACTACAGTATTCGGTCCTAATTTTTGCTAGATTATTGATTATTAACATTTCATTTACATTTCTGTTATCGCATGTAATAACTCCAATGACACGCCCAAAACTTTTTCGTGGTTGCTCATCATCAAGATTTACATAAGCACTTTTACCCAGACATAATGATTTTACAAAGTCCTTTGCTTCCTTATATCCTGCTTCACCTCTTTCTGGTGTATCAACTAATGAGAATCTAATTCTTGTTTGATTTATATCGACTGTATCACCATCCACCACATAAGTAACTTTTCCAACTATGTCTGCACTTGCAATGGGAATCGAAATTAGGAATATTAATGAAATCAATGATAGAATAATTTTCATTTCTTCTTCTCCTTTTTTACTCCATTCGTATCATAAGGATTATCATGTCTGTAGTTGGTTGTGGTTCCACATTTTGAGCATATCACATCAATAGAAAAACTCGTTCCATCCCAATGGGCAACTTCAATCTCATAATGAGAACAGAATTGACAATAGATTTTATGCTTTGAATAGTGTTTGGCATCGCCCTCTTTGTAGTATTTTTGATTTCTTTCACTCATTTCTCTGATTCCAATAATTTGTTTATCTCTACACATCTGAGTTGTTCTTGCTCAGTATCGCATGGTAGAGGCACTCCATTAAAAATGCAGTATTCTATATAGGTAACATTTAACCATGTTTCGGTTACAGTGCAATAATCATTATCTGCACCATAACTATCATGAATATACCATCCCATAGAGATACCTGATAGATATACCACTATTCCAAACAATAGATTCTTTATTGCTGTATTCATTTTCTCAGTTCTTCCTCACTTAGCAATTTTCCTGTTTTCACATAGGTGTCAAGTTTCTTTTTTGCTCTTTTTAGTTTCAACTCTTCTATTCTCAAATACTCTTTTGCCCTTAGCACTGCACCTGTCCATACATCAACATTGTCTTGAAGTATCTGGACCATCCCTGTATCTGGTTTGAATTCTTTTTCTTTTATTCCAGAACCCATTCTAACTCCCTCAAAATTGCTGCCATTGTCAATATCTTTTGAGGATCCTCAGTCCTCTTTAGTGTGTTCATTACCACTTCAACCTTTTCACGTATCTCTTTCTCTGTTTTCATAGTGAATAATTCCATGTTACTGGGTTCCTGCATTTGCCTTTACCGATTGCATAGCCCATTATCCATCCATACATTATTTTCATTACATTGTATTCGCTGTTGTTTTCCCTTGTCCATGCACGCTGACTTAGCAAATCTGTTTTCATCATATCGATTAGAAATGCAGGCAGTGTCAGGTCCTCATCAACTACGCCCTGTATCTTCATTGTTTGCAGGAAATAGTTTGCTGCTTCTGCGGGACTGTTTGTCTTAATTGATTCTGGAATCTTCATTTCTCTTTTACATCCACATAGCCTTTGCCCATAACGAATTTTTGTCCTGGCTTTGGTGGTTGTGTGAACTCTGGATGCTCTTTTGCAAACTTCTCATCTGGGTCATCACCTTTCGCAATCAACTCTCTTGCTTTGTCACGAAACTGCACTGCTAAGTTTACCATCATTGGTATCTGATCCATTGTGTATCCCTTCTCATCATAGTTTCTAATCAGTAAATCCATCCCATCTATTATCATCTGTGCATATTTGTCGTCTACGTTGATTATCATGCTTTAGTCGGGTCTCTGCTTCCTGGCATCCAGTCTACTCTCAACATTGAGATGTTTGACATCGGGATTATCATCTCTCCGTTCTCATTTGGATCTGGATGTTTACCAATTATGTGTAACGCATCACATGTCTTTATCGCTTTGACTTGTGTATATCCTGCATTTATCCATTCATCTCTACCATTAACTGAGAACTTTCCGAATACTTCATGAACAAGATTAATCCTGATGTTTTTCACTAGCATTAGGTCGTCATCACTTCCTATTGCAAAGTAAATTTTAAGTTCACTCTTTAAGGGCTGCGTTCCTGATATACTCAAATTCGTCTTTCAACCTTTTCGTGTAGTCCAGTTCATCCATGTCATCCTGTGCTATTGATTCTCCTTTTTCCTTTCTTGTTGTATATTCCATTTCCAACTTTTGTATCCTGTCGTTAAAGCATCTGATTACGTATGCCAGACATTTGTTATCCTGCTTTGTTATTGTGTATCCGTGTTTTTTGTCTGCTTCCTTCAATATCACATAGCCTAATTTATCTTCGATAAAGTGTTTCATGTTACTATTTCCTCAACAGAATCATATCTATAAATATATGGATTAACGAGCACCCCATTATCAATATATTTCGTGCTTTTGCCTATTAACCTGCAATTTCTAAAGTTATGCAATGTCCCTGCCACTGTGCTTATTTCTGCAAGTTCAATCTGTCCTGGCATTACCATAGGATTGTCATCACATTCACGCATCCTGAATTCTGCCATGTTATTCTGCAAGTCTACCCACGATGTTACCTTGAACTTCATGTGTCAAACTCCGTAACCATCACACTTATTCTTTTTATTCTGCGATAATCAGCACACTTCGTGCACATCAGCATATTGCCTGGCTTGTTGAAGTTGATGAATGATTCGTATTTTGATACCTGTATTTCATTGTCTTTAATGTTGTCTGTGTTCCAGCAATAATCTTTGTTCTCTTTTATAATATCACCGCATTCTAATCCGAATGAAATTTGCATCTTCATTTCCCTAGTTTCTCATTCATTTGATTTCTAAGCCTTTGCAAATCTGGGTCGTGTTTCATCATTTCATCTATTATGGAAAGCTCTTTTTCAAACTGTGTTGCATCGTTAGACAGTGCACGCATTCCCTCAGCTATATCAAGTTTCATTTTACTTAGCACATAATACACCAGGATGAATCCGTCTATACTGTCTTCTGAACGCATAACCCGTGTCAGTATTGGTCCTATCTGACTTTTCAACATTGATGCACTGGCAAAGAATTCGTTTGGGTCTTCCATGATACGTGTCAAAATGGTTTCGCCCCTTCTCTATACATGTATTCTGATGCATCATTATATGTCAAATCGTTGCCACATACCATACACCAGAATCTAGTTACACCGATTACCTGTCTGTGCACTGGCTTCTGCTTATCTTTGCACTCACACAATTTGTATACGCCTATACCTGCACTCTGCCTGGGAACTTCTGACCATAGACCATCACTATCAGCAGGATTAAACTGTGAATCCTGCTTCTTTGGTGGTTCTACTTCTTCTTTTTTCTTAATTCCTATTGGCATTATTCCTCATCTTCTTCCTCATCGTTATCACCGTGATCACCGAATGATGATGATGGTCTTGATACATAGGATGAATCACCTAGTTTCAAATCTGTCATTGTAACTGTGAATGGTCCTGATGGATATGGTATATGTTGCATACGTGGTGTTGCCCATGTATCAAACATGTTTCTTGTTTCTTCTTTTGGTAACTGTGGTATCTTCTTATCATATAACTGCTCTTTTAATATTCTTGCAATATCAAGATTATTGAGTCTGAGTCTCGATGGGTTCGTTCCGCTGTTTTCAAAATCATTATCGCAATACATTGATGCAATATAATATGCTAGCAATGGTTCATTGTATTCATTTATGTCATGACCGCCACTGTAATAATGACTGTCAGGTATAGACACCATCACATCTCTATCAATGAACTTTACTTTTTTCTCTCTAAGTGCATATATCATCTGATCATGGTCTTGTTGTTCACCACGTTGGTCATAATGCGGAATCAATTCAAGTAATTCGCATACACAGCATATAGGACAGTAGTATGTATACTCTGAATCTGGAAAGTCGTTTGCCGTGTGTTTCCTGCTTCTAATTCCATTGTGCCATGATTCCTCAAGCAGTTCGTAGAAGAACTTTGGTTCATCCTTTTTCTTCTCTATCTTGCTTTCCTTCTTTTTCTCCATGTTCTTATTACTGGTATCGATTTTAATTGCACTTGATTTTGATTTCAGGTCAGGGAGTGTGATTTCTCCCATGCTGAAACCAGATGATTTTTGCTCTTTCTCTCTTACCTGGATACTCATTTTGATTCCTCAAACAAATGCCAAACATACTGCCCTTGAAACACTGTGTTAATATATCTCATGTTGAGTTCATCGGGGACTGTTATATGCCCTGTTGGAACCAATATTAGAGTTCTTGATTCCAATTCTGCATCTGGATCAACAAGTGCCCAGAACATTAAATCTGTTCCCTGAAAATCGGCATGTAATATTTCTGCACCTATTGGAACCTGAACCGTGTCTGCCCATTTGTATTTGAATATTGTTTTACTCATTATAGACCGCCCTGACCGTTGCCACCGCCACCGAATATCTGGGCAAACAAATCGCCTATTCCACCACCGCCTTGCTTTGGTTTCTCGTTTGCAGGTTTGAATTCATACTTTGCCATAATCGGTTCTGCACCTATAATCATCATAAAGAATCTATCGCATGACTGGCAGTAATACGATTCATATCCTGTGCCGTCTGGATTAGCACCGTATTGGACTAACTGGAAATACTGTTTGCCGTCATCGTTTTTGACCTGTTCAAACATTGAAATCTTTAGTTTACACAAAGGACAGTTATGAAAAAGTAGTTTGATAATACGCCTGGACTTTATATCACGTATCTCTACCTTTGGTTTTTCTTCCTGGACAGTTGCCATTATTTCTGTGCCACCATGCTAACGTTTCTATTAAGAGGGTCTACTAAGAGATGATATGTTACACCGTTGTATAGCAGGTCGTAATCCCACATCTCAAACAGGGTTCTAAGTCTACCTAGTTCAAATTGCAAGTCGTCTTTCTCCGTAATCTCGTTTGCGGGCTTGAGTCCTAAGTCGAGTTCCTTACTCGACAGTTGTGGACTCTGTTTCTTCTTCGCTTTCAGTTTCGCTTTTACTTTCGGTCTTTGTTTCGCTGCCACTGGTATCATCTGCTGATGGTTTATATGGTCTCTTGTTAAGTAACAAGAATTTATCACCCTTTGTATCTGGTTGGAGTTGTATTATTTCCCAGTTGTCATTATCACCCTGGTTGTCAATGATTTCTGCAATGTGTTCAATCCTGCATTCCTTTGCAGTGACGGTTCGTAGATGTATATATCCTGCACCTTTGCTGTATCCACCTTTTTGATATGAACCCTGCTTTGAACGACTTAATGCAAAATTGCCATTATCAAACTGGATAATCTTGTATGTGAATCCATCGGTGTGCTTGTAGTTAAATCCCTTTTTGAAATCCTTTAGTTCTGCTTTCTTTGCTTCCACATCGCCTTCTGCCATCCATGCATTTAATTTCTCATCTAAGAGGTCCGATAATACTTTGTCTTCCTCTTCTAACTTTGCCAGACTGGAACATCTCTCAAGTCCCGCATACGCCTTTCCTGTTGACTTGTTGATAACAGGTGACCATAATGCCACTTCTTCCTTTTGTCCTAGACCCATTATGCATACGCCCCCTTCTCAAAGTCGTCAAGAATCTTCTGAACCTGCAACTTACTTTTGTTCAAGACAAGTATCAATCCCGCTTCTGTAAAATCTCTCATTTTGCCACCTTCCTGGGCACAATGAGATTTCAGCAAAGAATGAACTTTCTTGCTAATTTTGGTAGCGATTTGATAGTCGCCACTAGCCTTAACTATTTGCTTAGTCATCATCGTCAAATATATATAAAAAAATGGGTATATAAAGTTATCTAGTTTTCTAGTTTTTGCTCTGCCAGTTTCTCCATAATGTCAAACAGTGGTTTGTATTTGATGATATGGTTAGATATATTCCACCTTAATGATACATTTGCATCCAACCTGCTTTTATCACTTCCAACAACTCTTAGTGAATATTCAAACATTTCTTTTAGTTGCGAAAAGTCCTTGCCATGCTTGTATTTCAATTCCTCAAACATCCACTCTGGCACTGAGTTATGAAACTTGTAATAGATTCTTTCATACTCATGCAGCTTGCTCATGATTTCGTCAGATGTCATTGGATTCATTTCGTATAGCCTTTCAATCTCTGTCTCTCTTCAACTGAGAGTTTGGAATATTCTACAACTCTATGCATATCCATTTGAATGATGCAATAACCTATCGGATCTGGTCTGTAGAATAATAGTCTGGTCATCCACATATCATTTACAATTTTAGGAAGATTCATTTTCCACCCTCACTTAGTTTTACTTTGTAGTGTTTCTTCACCTTGCCCGCATCTATTGATACTGAATCGGCAGGTATCTTTTTGCATATAACGGCAACTGTCTTCAATGGTTCAAAGCAATGTGTCACTGATTCAACAGATAGCATTTTCTCCAACTGTTCTGCCGTGTATTTGTCCAGGCTATCATCGATGTAGCCAATTATGTTAACAGCAAATCTGGTTGTCATTCTTCTGGTAAATCCTCTCCTTCCAAATCTTCCCATTCCTTTTGCTCATCTGGTTGTCCATCTTCACTCATTTTCTTTTGCTCAACTTCTTTCGTTCTTTATCAAGTATCAATTCTGTATCATCATGTTTTACTTTTGGTAACGGTTTGTTTTCTTCAATGATTTTTCTAATATCAACTGTGACACTGCGACTTGCAGCATCTCCATAGCGGATACCAACGACTTTGTATCCTGCATTTGTCCAGATTTCTGTAGTCTGTCTGTATGTGATAAACTCTTGCTTATTTGTTGGTTCAATTTCTTCAATGTATTTATTTGCGAATACTCTTTTGGTCTGCGGACTTTGTGATTTGACTGTGCTTTTGTCTTCAATCATTCTTCAATCCCCTTGTGCCGTTGCATTATTTCTCCTGTATCGATTTTAATCTCATGTGTTGTCCAGTCATATCCGTATTTGACACTGAGTAGATTCAGGAATGTATTGAGTTTAAGTTTGGTCTGTTCCGTCTTGTTCTTGCTGTATTCACCGAACAATTGGACTACGGTGAAATGTTCTGGATGCGTTATAAACTTGCCAGTTGATTTTACTGTTGTCATCTTCTTTGATTCTCCCTTTCTATCTTCACAAGTTCCACAAGTGCAGCAGCAATAATCATTTTCACACCAATGTCCAATTCTTTATACTCATCATTCAAATGCATTTCTGCATAAACAGCTCTTAACGCATTCAGTCTGTCACCAATATCTGTGAGTTGTGTCATTGCTCGGCAATCACTCCAATGCTTATTGCATACTTTCTCACAATATTGTATAATTTTGTGTTGAAAGGCTTATCTTCTGGGTCTATTCTGTGTATTAAATCCACAGTAGTTGTATGAATCCTTCTTGATTCACTTTTCTTTTTAGATTTCATGTGGCTAACTTACCACATTTGTGGCTTATATGGATTGTGGTAGGTAGTATTTGTTTGCTGCTTTATCGAATGCGATAAGGTCCTTGTCCTCTGCATCCTCTAATGCTTTATCAAGTGATTTTTCATCAGGAAAGTATGACGATGGAACCTGGATAACAACAAGTTCTTCCCTGCTCATAGCACCGCTGTATTCAAAGGTGCGTAGTAATTCACGTATTCTTGCTGATTCTGATACAGTCATTTATCAATTTCACTCCTGTCATCTCTTTCTCATGTATAAACAAGTCAAAATATAAAGAGTTCTGTAGTATTGCCAGGCTGATATATCGCAGCATTGCATGAACGATAAACTTTTTCTGTTGTGTCAATTCATACACATCATCGTTTTCAAAGACGTATACAATGTATCCTAGTTTTAGTAACTGCCTTATCTGATGCTCATCTTTCTTTGCCTGCTTGTGTTTGGTATGAATAGGACCGTTTACAAATATTACAATCTTGCCTATCATAAGGTCAGGCATCATATACATTCCCTGCAAATACCTGTTATCTTTTTTAAAATCTCCGCATTTCTTGCATGCAGTAGGATACCTGGTGCTATCCTGTAGTTCGTATGCCAGTCCGCATCTAAGGCACACATACATATCCATCTGAGGATAAACGTCTATTTCCCAGAAAAGTTGTTGAAGCATTGTTTCATACTTTGTTTTTCCTTTTCTTACTCGCTGTCCTATTGTCACCGACATATTTCCATACCTGATGTCGTTTATCCCATTTAATAAAACCTTCTAACTCTAAATCTTCAAAAATAAAGTCGGGTGGTCCTTTCCACATCTTCAACATGTCAGTGATAAGGACACCATTGTATTTACCAGAGTTGTCCCTGATAAACCTCAACACTTCTGATTTCTTCCTATTCATTGGAACTGGTCCACATAGGAAATACATCCATCAATGATAACAAAGTCATACTACTTATACACTCGCATATAGTCATGTGATTTTGTTGTTCCGCAATTCTCACACGAATAATTAATTACTGTTTCATTGTAGTATGTCATCTCATCTTTTATCTTGTCATACCATTCCTTTTTATACAAACTGGTTGTCCATCCTGGCGGATATGCAACTGGTCTTGTTTCATGTCCACAGTCACGGCATCTTCTAACCCAACAGTTAGGACAGTTTATCAATTCCTGTTCATTCCAGTAACTAGCACACCACAAACAGTAACGCATTGGATTGTATACTGCCTTCTGCACCCTGTGAAACTCAGAAAATAATCGGTAAGGGCATACATGTTTTTCATCCTGCATTCCACCTTTCAACATACTTGTCCTGTAGTTGAGCACCATGTTCTTGCCGTTCTCATACTTTTTTGTTGATGAAATGTATATCTCCTGCTGACATAGTTTGCACGGGAATGGTCTGTCGTATTTGTTAGGGCAATCATGTTTCTGTCCCTTCTTTCCACCCTTGCCTGATAGGTAGTTGTAGAGTTTGCGTTCAACTTCTATCCTTGATTTTCCAAATATGCCTTTCTTTTTCTCAACAACTTCCACCCATTGCCCGCAGTTCTTACATGCAAACTCAACCACTTAGCAACGAACTCCTGCGAATCAAAGGTGTAGTGATTACTGATTCATCTGGTGTATGTATTTTCATCCTGCAAACTCCATTGTTACTGCATGAGGTAATAACATTTTTTGCACTCTTTATCTCTGTCCAGAGATTATCATGAACCTGAAAAAAATATGTATTTTTATACCCATGTCCAAATTTGAATGATAATACTACTTCTTTATGGCGATATAACTCAAATATCTCTACCATAGTTATACAGCGAACTATCTGGTCGTGAGGAACATATAGTGATACAAGTCCTTTCTTTTTACTCATCAATGATTTACATTCTGTTGCAATGATTGTTGATATGCTGCTATTAACACAGAGTAAATCAGGCATGTTAGCAGAAGAACCGCCCAGTCTTCTGCAATGCCAGTTCTCAAGAGAGTTTACCAATAGTGCAAGTTTGTGTTCCCATGCATAACCCCTACCTCTACTTATTCTTCCAGGCATTACTTACCCATCATCTCACTTTTCTTGTTATCAAAATAGATTATTTCATCAAGTTCATCATCATCTATTTTCAATTCTCTTTCAATGAATAATTTAAATTCAGTCCAACATCTGAGACATAATTTAAAACTATAATCTATTTTATCATCTTCATTTTGTATTTCATGATTCCAACTGGCTTCAAAATGAAATAAAAGATGATCATCAGTATTGAAGCTAACCTTTGTATCTCTTTTACATCTATCGCATTTCATTTATGAATATACCCACAACGAAAACATTTCCAGTAATTGTCGAACCTGTTGTGTCTCCATTTTGAACTGTTGCACGCAGGACATGTCTTTCTCAATCCAGGATTTCTTTAATCCGTTTCTCTGCTTCTTCTTTTGAACGGAATCTTTCTTCATCGCAATCTAAATCTGTGTTACCTATCTGCATTATTTCCCAAAGGTCTATTCCATCAAGAAAATAATTTGGCATTTCTACCAGACTGATTTCTCCCTTCTTTGATGTATAAATATAGTGATATTTTCCTAAGATGGGTGTATTCCTGTGAAGGGTTAATGGAGAAGGTTTCATTTCCTGCATCATTCTCCAATCTAACCACACAGGGTGTATTCGCTTTGTTACTGAAATATTTTCTGTAAACTTGTAGTTTTCTATTTGTTGGTAATCATTCATGTTTTTCCAACCTCTTTTTTGCTTTATGGTTTTCAAGAGTTGCCTGCCATCCCAGTATACAGAACTCAGGAACCCATTGTGTGAATGTAACAGCAGGTGTCCAGTTTTCTGCACACCATGTTCTATACTCACTATATGCGTTTTTTAAACGCATCTTCTGAGTAGGGGTTATCCTTAAAACCATTGAACTTTTTTGAGCACCAGTGAGTTTTTTATTCTCTGCCATATTACAACTTGCCTTTTTTGATTAACTGCTTTCTCTTTTTGTCGAACTGGTCCTGGTATGTCTTTTTGCATGTTGGGCATACAACATTAAATGATGGCAGTAATTCATCTGCATTCATTATATCAGAATAAAATGCGGGATTACCGCATATACCACAATAGTATGTTCCACCGCATTTGGCAGCGTATCTTTGCTGAGTAGAAAAGATTTTGTAATAATCTAAATTCATATCCCAAACTTCCTTCTGAATTCCTGGAACAACGGATCTGCTTCTGCCCTTCTTATTGCATCAGGGTCATTAATTTCATCCAATGCATGTGTTGACTTTTGTTCAAATTTCATTTCCAGTGCTTCGATGTATGCACGTAATACAGTTTTATAGAACTCATTGAGTGTTTCAGGATTGAAGTTACCGCTATGAAAATCACCAGATTTGATGAGTTCTCGCATCGCCATTTCTATTATATCATTTACATGGTCCTCAGAAATATCAAGAATCCTTTTTGTTATTTCATTTAATGCATCGACTATCATTTCAATTTGCCCTCACTGGGTTTATCCATTATCCCACCGTATACCATATCACAATCAGGTGAATTTATTGCCAGTCTCATGCATGTTTGTGTAAGCCATTCATCCTGCATCTCTGATTCACTCATGTTGTATGTGTAGTTTTCACCATAAGCCATGTGCGAATAGTATCCAAAAATCCATGATAATAGAAGACCAAGAACAACCATGCTTACTTCAAAATAATTCATATTCTATCTCTTACCTCTTGTGATGCTTTGTTGAGTCTGTCGAGTGCCAGTTTGATATGCTTTGTGCATCCCGTTAATCCAATATTACCGTATCCTAGTTGCATCGTTCCTATCCTGTAGTAAGCAATCATTCCTGCTGCCTGTGCTTTCACGCAAAAATCACATGTCATTGCATATACACACTCGTTCTTTTACGGTCATCAGAGACCCGATTCCTTCCATCCTGCATTGCCTGCTGAGCATGTGATGCTTCTGAATTATAACCGTTTGACATGTAATGCATTGCCCGTTCACATACATTGCAAAATGCAGTATATGTGGTATAGTTATTGTATTGGCTTCCACAGTGAAAGCATCTGCCGTATGGAATAAGTCCTGAATGTGAACTCTCGTTCTTGTATCCCTTTGGATCTTTTTTCCAGTCGTATCTTTTGATATTATCAATAGGACCGTTTGACGGTGGCTTCTTTCTGTATATCTCTGCTACCTTTAAGAATAGATTAGTCAGTGCGGTTGTCATCTGAACTTCTCCATCCCTGCATCTCTGACACGGCTTGAATTTCTTGCTGCCGAATACCCTTGTGCCATAACACCCTTTTGTATTGCTATCATAAATTCTATTAACTGCATAAAGGTCATGCTTTCGTTTACCATATACCCAGTAAGTGTGTCACATCTTTTCATAATCTCATCAGATGTAGATGTTATTGTGTGAAGTTTCAAACATGTTTCTTTTGCAAGTTGCACAATCTGTTTACCCAATGGAGTATCACTTGCATTAACAATATCACGGGGGTCTATTCCAGATTTTCTTAATATATCATCAAACTCTGTCATAATGATCCCCTTTTTCCAATCTTTTTTACCATTGCTTCAATTTGTTCACGCATCTTAAAATCTTCTTTCTCATGTAACATCATATCATCTAATTCCTGCATCATTGATTCAAACTGAGCATGTTTTTCTGGCGGGCACATACCTCTGAGTATCTCAAAAAATATTGTTTCCATCTTCTTTGCTGCATAGTATGTAGCAACTGGATCAAACCCACGAGCATCCCAAACTTTTACCATAGCAAGCAGGAAACCCATGCCAATCTCACGCATGGTCTCAAACGACTCTTTTCCCATACTCATTTGTTTGCCACCATCACATACTCGGAAATCTTTCTCTGTCGCTTCTCAAGTGCCTTCTTTTCTGCTTCAAGTTCATGTATCCTTTCATATAATTTTGCCATATTCCTCTTGCATTGCTCAAACTGTTCAACAACCTGGGCAACGTCTTTCTGTCTATAATATCCGATTAATCGGTCAACTGCCCGATAAAACGGTTCGGCATCATTACTCCTATATTTGTATAAAAAATTATAAGAAGCCTCTGAAACCTGTATGGTCCTTTTGACCACTGGATTACTTACCCTGTGTCTTCCCATCGTATAAACAGTATAGATTTGTAACTAAATAAACATTCCTATTTTTTAAAAATTAATTTACAAGGAATCATTGAATTTTGTATACCCCCTATTTTTTTCGCCCCGCTATATTATTATATAACATACAGCATACTATATGCTAGCTGATGCAGTCCGCTGCATCGGCATTATTGTGGCAAATGTTATTTATTCCAGAAGTATTTATTATTTTATTATAACTAGGATTTACTAGATAGTAAATTATTATTGATTATAAATAAATAAATAAAACAAGGTTATTTTACAAACAGGGATGGATGGTGATACTCATAAGTTCACATAGAACAAAAGGTATACGGGATCTCGGTTATACACCCATTGAATTCCATCCCTGACATCGACCACCCAATGGGGAACTTCACTGTCGGCTGGGGAAAATGCTAATCTTCCCATACAACTTCACACACGGACATGGAAATGCTTCACCATCGCATACAATTGTATCCTTCTCACCGATGTAATGCAGGTTCCACCTGTGCCCACAACGGACACACCGCTTCTCAGCTTCTCGATAACTCATATTTCACACCAATATGGATTATTAACTGAAAAACCACATTCACAAGAATATCTAATTATTTCACAATCTTTCCATAATTCCAATAATATATTCATCTTGCATTTAGGACAGTTCATTTCTCTAGTTCCACACCGCAGATATGGCATAGGAAATATTTCCTGCTAGCAAGTTCGGCATGGTCCTCATCACTGCATTTTGTGATACCCTGCAATTTCTCTAAACAACTCATGCAATGCCCCTGCCACTCACCATTCATACAGATAAAATAATCTAATACATCAAAATGCCTGCCACAGTCAAAGCAGTTCTCATCTGGATTCTTTACAATCTTTCCTCTACTAACTGTCATTTCTCTATTAACTCACCTGTTTCAGTATTCCATAACCATACTTTTCCACATTTGTAACAGCCAATTACATCAGTTCCATCTTTTCTTGCATAGACCATCCCAATAGCATGACCAAAAAGTTTGCACCGAATACTAAATGTCATCTTCCAAATCTACCTCAACTTTATGATTCCTATGACCTACTGTTAATTTGTAAAAGTCCTCATCACAATCGTAGCAATGGTATATCACTTTAATTTAACCTGGTCAAGTTTTCCTATTTTGAATCCCACTTTTTGGTAACACTCATCACACAAATATCCAACTTTATTTTGAACAAGAAATCTTACAACATAATCAATACCACCAGGACATAATTTTGTATTCACAAGAACATGACCACCTATTCTATTCATACACTGCATACATGCTATTTCACATTGCTCATATCCTGATTTTATATATCCAGGTCCAGGTTCATCGCCTTCATAATACTCTGACCTAACCATAGAAAATAAATAAATAATCCTGCTATAAAAGTAATCTTTATCCTGCTCATGATCATGCCTAGATAGGTGATCATCACAGGTATGCTAGCCTCTGGGGTGCTTTGAAAAAAGTGGGTCTCAGAGGTATGCATTTTAAACATGGGGGTATTAAAATTAGCGGGGGGTGTTTCAAACCCTCTTATGCTCATGCCGTTTATTTTTTCTCGGCACAGTCCTCACCCTGTGATTTCTTTCATTGCAGTAATATCCCATAGTATCACCAACATGGACCTCTTGTAATGAATAATGTTTCTGACATACACTGCAATAAAATCTATCCCGATAATGTCTACCCCCTGTATGTAACATG